>NZ_JBOGDD010001270.1:0-3690 GCF_050701675.1 Mycobacterium sp.
GCTCAAACCCGACCGGGTGTTGATCGGCATCGTCGCGGCGCTGTTCATCTGGGCGCTGCTGCTGCCTGGCATGTCGGGCGCATCGGACTCCGCGCTGGGACTGATGTTCTCCACCAGGGGATTTGCGCTGGTGCCGGTCGTCGTCGTGCTCGTGGTGGCGTTCGTGCTGGCAATCCGGGCCGGCCGCAACGGGACGGCGCTGCTCACCGTCGCGGCGGTGGTCGTCGTGCTGCGCGTGACCGCGACCCTGATCACGGATCTGCCGCTGTACCCGTGGACCTACAAGCACGTCGGCATCGTCGATTACCTACTCCAGAACCACGTACTGCCGCCGAGCGGCGTCGACGTCTATCGCGACTGGCCGGCGTTCTTCACGGCGTTCGCCTGGTTCTCCGAGATCACGTCCGCGGACCCGGTGCTGATCGCCCACTGGTTCGCGCCGGTGACCCACGTCGTACTGGCGCTGATGGTGGGTTGCCTCGCGATGACGATCGGACTGAACGGCCGGCAGGCACTTGTCGCGGTCCTGCTCGTCGAGACTGCGAACTGGGTCGGCCAGGACTACTTCTCGCCGCAGGCGTTCGCGCTCCCGGTCGCGGTAGGAACACTGACGTTGCTCATCGCGTCGAGGACCACGCCCGCAGCGGGTTGGCTGGCGTTCCTGGCGTTCGCGGCTCTGGTACCGATGCACCAACTGACGCCGTACTGGGTGTTCGGCATCGTGTTCGTCTTGGTGGCGACACGAATGGTCGGGCCCCTCTGGCTGCCGATCCCATATGCCCTGTTGCTCTTCGGATACCTGTATCCCCGGCGTGACGTTCTGGTCCAGAATGGGCTCTTCTCGGGGCTGAACCCGCTGGCGAATGCGTCGAGCGGGGTCGAGTTCGACAGCTCGGCGGCGAAGATGTTCACCTCGCTCGCCTGTCGAGGCCTTTCGGCCGCGGTCGTCCTGCTTGCCGTCGTGGCTCTCGTGTTCTGGTGGCGCCAGGGGAGGCCTCTCGTCACGCCTGCGATCATCGCCTTCACTTCGTTCGCGCTGCTGTTCCTGAACAGCTACGGCGGCGAGGCGATCTACCGGGTGTATCTCTATGCGCTACCCGGATGCGCCATCCTGATCGCACCGATACTGGTCGACACCATCGGCCTCCGCGCCGGCGGGCGCGGCCGACACCCATCGAATCACGCAGTGGGGGGCCTGCATCGGGGTTATCAGGCGCGGCATCGAAAGATCCCCGACCGGCGTCACCACGTGGCGGCCGCGGGAGTGCTCTTGTCCTGTATCGCCGTCGCGGGGTTGCAGGGTTACTACGGCACGTGGTCGATGGTTGTGCAGACGCGTTCACAGCTCTCCCTGTTCACGCAGCTGGCGAAGGACGTAAGCGGGCCCGTGACGTTCTGGAATCTGCACTCCGAGGGAATACCCGACCGGCCAACGGCCAAGTGGGTGTCACTGGCGCAGTATCACGCCGACTTCGACACCCCCATCTTCGACCGCTGGCCGGATTTCGCCGTGGGATTCCCGGACGGGACACAGTTCGACGACGTCACCTCCCTGGCGGTATCCAGCGGGGAGGACACCTACTTCGCCTTCACCGATCAGGCGATCGAGGCGGTTGGATACCTGGGAATCACCTCGTCGGACTCCGCAAGAAAGTTCGAGGATGAGTTCCGCAACAGCCCGTCGTGGGTGCTCCGATACCGCGAGAAGCACACCAGGATCTACCAGTTCTACCGACCTGCAATCCCATTGACTGCTCCGCAGGGCTCGACTGGCGAAGCAGATCTGCCAGCGACCCGATGACGTGCCGATCCGGTGAGGACCGTCGTGGCTATTGGGCGGCGCGGGTGGCGGGGTGGATCGCGATCAGCCCCAGGACGCTGCGCCGCTTGCACATTGCGGCAAGCTCGGCGTAGGCCTTCTCGCCGAGCAGTTCGGTGAGCTCGGGACCGTAGGACTGCCACACCTGCCGTGAGCCCACGTGTGCGTTGGGATCGCCGGTGCAGTACCAGTGCAGGTCCGAACCCCCTTCGCCCCACCCGCGCCGGTCGTACTCGGTGATGGTGGTGCGCAGGATCTGGGTGCCGTCGGGCCGCTCGACCCACTCCTGGCTGCGTCGGATCGGCAGCTGCCAGCAGATGTCGGGTTTCATGGTCAGCGGTTCGACGCCCAGCTTGAGTGCCTTGGAGTGCAGCGCGCAGCCGATGCCGCCCTCGAAGCCGGGACGATTCAGAAAGATGCAGGCGCCCTTGTACTTTCGGGTGCGCAGGTTTTCCTTGCCGCCGTACTCGTCCATTTCGAGGTAGCCCTTGCGCCCGAGCCCCTTGTCCCGAAACTGCCAGTCGTCGTCGGTGAGCTGCTTGACGGCGTCGTCCAGGCGGGCGACGTCGTCGTCGTCGGACATGAACGCACCATGCGAACAGCAACCGTCGTCGGGACGATTCTCGACGGTGCCCTGGCACGCGGGGGTACCGAACACGCAGGTCCACCGCGAGCACAGCCAGGTGATGTCGGCGGCGATCAGATGTTCGGGATTGTCGGGGTCGTAGAACTCCACCCATTCGCGGGCGAAGTCCAGTTCGACTTCCCCTTGGTGCACACCCCGGTGCGGTCCGCTCACGGAATGCAACGGTAGACCCGTTAACGTGGGTCTCGTGCGATTGGGCGTGCTCGACGTGGGCAGTAACACGGTTCATCTGCTCGTCGTCGACGCTCGGCGCGGCGGGCACCCGACGCCGATGAGTTCCACCAAGGCGTCGCTGCGTCTCGCGGAGGCGATCGACACCTCCGGCAAGCTGACCCGCAAGGGCGCAGACAAGCTCGTCGACACCATCGACGAGTTCGCCAAGATCGCCGCCAGTTCGGGGTGTGCGGAGCTGATGGCGTTCGCCACTTCGGCAGTCCGCGACGCGAAGAACTCCGAAGACGTGCTGGCCCGGGTCCTTTCGGAGACGGGCGTGGCGTTGAAGGTCCTGTCGGGGGTCGACGAGTCCCGGCTCACGTTCCTCGCGGTGCGTCGCTGGTACGGCTGGAGCGCGGGCCGCATCATCAACATCGACATCGGTGGCGGCTCACTGGAGTTGTCCAGCGGCGTCGACGAGGAGCCCGAGGTGGCGCTATCGCTGCCGCTGGGCGCCGGTCGGCTGACCCGCGAGTGGCTCCAGGACGACCCTCCGGGGCGCCGGCGGGTGGCCATGCTCAGGGACTGGTTGGCGACGGAGATGGCCGACGCGGGAGCCAAGGTGCTCGACGCGGGCGCCCCGGATCTGACGGTGGCGACCTCGAAGACGTTCCGATCGCTCGCGCGACTCACCGGTGCGGCGCCTTCCGGCGCAGGACCGCGGGTGAAGAGGACACTGACAGCAGCGGGACTTCGTCAGCTCATAGCATTCATCTCTAGGATGACCACGGCTGACCGAGCGGAATTGGAAGGGGTGAGCGCCGAGCGTGCGCCACAGATCGTGGCAGGCGCGCTGGTTGCTGAAGCGAGTATGAGGGCCCTTGCGATCGATACCGTAGACATTTGCCCCTGGGCGTTGCGAGAAGGGTTGATTTTGCGGAAACTCGACAGTGAGGCCGACGGGACCGCCCTGGTCGGAGCGTCGGCAGGACTGGCAAGGGCCAGGGGCGGCAGATGACGGATTCAGACGACTCCAACCCCAGCTCGCGACCCATTTCGGTCGCCGAGCTGC
>NZ_JBOGDD010001271.1:0-2714 GCF_050701675.1 Mycobacterium sp.
CTCAACGACTCGATCTTCACCGCCCGCGGCGAGGACATCATGATCGACATCAGCGGACCGGAGCGGCTCACCCTGCAGTCGGCATCCATCGCTCCCGAATCAGCTTGCACCAGTATGCAATTGCACCTGCAGGTCTCGCCGGCCGAGTTCGCGCAGAACTGGAACGCGGCGCAGGCGCTTGCGGGACCGCAGCTTGCGCTCGGGGCCAATTCGCCCTACTTCTTCGGCCACGAACTGTGGGCCGAGACCCGCATCGAATTGTTCGCCCAAGCCACCGATACCCGACCCGATGAGCTCAAGACCCAAGGCGTCCGACCGAGGGTGTGGTTCGGCGAGCGCTGGATCACCTCGATCTTCGACCTGTTCGAGGAGAACGTCCGCTACTTTCCGTCGTTGCTGCCCGAATTGTCCGACGAGGATCCGGCCGCCGAACTGGCGGCGGGCCGCACGCCGAACCTCCCCGAGCTGCGACTTCACAACGGCACCGTCTACCGCTGGAACCGGCCCGTCTACGACGTGGTCGACGGTCGTCCACATCTGCGCGTCGAGAACAGGGTCCTTCCCGCAGGCCCGACGGTGGTGGACATGCTCGCCAACTCCGCCTTCTACTACGGCGCCACCCGGGCCCTGTCCGAAGACGACCGGCCGGTGTGGACGAAGCTGAGTTTCACTGCGGCAGAACGCAACTTCCTGGCAGCAGCGCGCAGTGGCATGGATGCGCGACTGTACTGGCCCGGCCTCGGGGAGGTGACGCCCGACGAGCTGGTCCTGCGCGAGCTGCTACCGCTGGCCTACGAAGGGCTGGACCAGCGGGGCGTGGCGCCTGACGTCCGCGATCACTTCCTCGGGGTCATCGAGGGCAGGGCCAAGAACGGCCGCAACGGTGCGGCGTGGCAGGTCACCACGGTGCGGGCGCTGCAGGAGCGCGGGCTGGCGCGACCGCAGGCGCTCGCCGAGATGCTGCGTCTCTATTGCGAGCGAATGCACAGCAACGAGCCCGTGCACACCTGGGACGCACCCGCGTAGCGTGAAATCATGAGTGATTCTTCGAACTCCGACGTGATCAATTGGGATGCCGCATACCGCGAAGAGGGCGAATTCGACGGGCCCCCGCCGTGGAACATCGGCGAACCGCAGCCCGAGCTGGCCGCGCTGATCGCCGCGGGCAAGGTACGCGGTGAGGTGCTCGACGCGGGCGCCGGACATGCCGAGTTGTCGCTGGCACTGGCCGCAAAGGGCTACACGGTGGTCGGCATCGAGCTGACGCCGACGGCCGTCGCGGCGGCCAAGAAGGCTGCGCAGGAACGCAATCTGCCGAACGCCACCTTCGTACAGGACGACATCACCACGTTCACCGGCTTCGACGGACGCTTCGACACCATCATCGACTCCACGCTGTTCCACTCGCTTCCCGTCGAGGGCCGCGACGGCTACCAGCGGTCGGTGCTCCGGGCGGCGGCCCCGGGCGCGGTCTATTACATCCTGGTGTTCGCCAAGGGGGCGTTCCCCGCCGAGCTGGAGCAGAAGCCCAACGAGGTCGACGAAGCCGAGCTCCGGGACGCGGTCGGCAAGTACTGGGAGATCGACGAGATCCGTCCTGCGTTCATCCACGCGAACATGCCCTCGGGTGTGAACGCCCCGTTCCAGCTGCCGCCGCACGACCACGACGCCGAGGGCCGGATGAAGATGCCCGCCTTCCTGCTGACGGCGCACAAGCCCGGCTAGCCGAAACGACCGTGAACGCGCTTCGGCTGCTGATGGCGTTGACGGTGATGGCACTGGCGGGCTGCCAGGTCAGTCAGCGTGCCGAAGCCGACCCCCTCGAGTACGAGCTGAACCAGGTGTTCACCGTGGGCGGCGGGCACGAGGCAGTGAAACGCGGCGAGGACCTCCGGTTGCGCTTCGCCGAGGTACTCGAGGATTCCCGCTGTCCCAAGCTCGTCGCGTGCTTCTGGACGGGCCGGGCGCGCATCGCCGTGCTCGTCCTGCGAGCGGGCCGCGATCCGACGACCGCGGAGTTCAACACCAAACCCGCCCCTGGCCAGAACGTTCAGACGGCCCAGGTGGGTGAGTACGCGATTGGGTTGCAGGCGCTGGACCCGTACCCGCAGACACCCGAGGAGTCGACCTCACTCGAGGACTACCGGGCGACGTTCTCGGTACGCAAGGCGTAGCACCCGCCCACCGTCCGAATGGGCAGTTGCCTACCCATCCGGCCGGGCCGCACATCGGGCCCGATCGGCGCGCGCGCAATGCCCTTCACGCCGATAGCGTCTGGTGAATGGTCGATTCGCACGTCAGGGTGCATCGTCGCACAGGTCCACACATCCCACACGACGATCGAACCATGCTGTGCACCAAGCGTTTCTGCACCAGCCGCAGCGGTGGGATTCTGAACGTGGCGCACGATCTACGGCCCGACGAGCTCTGCGACGACCTGGCCGAACTGCTGGCGGCAGAGCTCGACGACACAGGCGTGCTGCGCGGCCAGCCCGAGTTCGAGGCAGTGTTCACCGGGATCGTGCAGTCCGCCCTGGCCGACGGATCCGGCGGTGACGCGGCCTGGTTTCGGTTCTACCGCAATACCATTCAACGACTGGAGCACGGTACCGCGGCCTTCGCTCCGGTGCACGAGCACGCGGCCTCACTGGTCATCGGCAAGGAGCTCGTCGATCTTGGCTCTTGCTTCGGCTTCTTTCCCCTGAGAATGGCCG
>NZ_JBOGDD010001272.1:0-4291 GCF_050701675.1 Mycobacterium sp.
GTGGTGGCGTCGTAGATGCCCAGGCTGTTGGTGCCGATCAAACGTGCGCCGCGGGCGGTGATCCTGCGCGCGAGGGCGGCGTCGTCGGCGACTCCTGCGGTGATCCCGAGGAAGCCGCGCACGCCGCGGTCGAGTGCCTCGTCGACGACGGCGTCGACCTGGCCGGCGGGCACGCACAACGCGACGAGGTCGGGAACCTCCTCGAGCGCCGAGATGCTCGTCACGCAGGGCTGTCCCAGCACCGACGCGGATCGACTGTTGACCAGCGAGATTCGGCGGCGGTGCGCTCCCTTCAGTGCACCGGAGGCCAACCAGTAGCCCCACTTGGCGGGGTCCTCGGAGGCCCCGACGACGGCCACCGATGCCGGATCGCTGAAGACGGCGAGATCCGTCGTCTTCCGGGTGAGGTGCATCGTCATGGCCGCAGCGCCGTCGTGATCTCAGCGGCGGCGCGGTGACCGGACGCGATGGCCCCGTCGATGTAGCCGTTCCACACGCTCGACGTCTCGGTGCCGGCCCAGTGAATGGATCCGCAGGCGGTGCGCCAGCCCCTGGCTCCGTGTTCCAGCCAGACCCCCGGCGCCGGATTGGCGGCGTATCCGCCGTGTGCCCATGGGTCATCGGGCCAGATCTTCTCGGTGTACTGCAACGGGTTTGACGCCCGGTCACCGAAGAGCATGGTCAGCGTGCTGAGCACGTCGGCCCGGCGCTGCTCCGGTGCGAGCGCCGCCCACCGATGCTGCCGGTCGGCGTAGACGAACGACACCAGGACGCCGACACTGCCGTCGTCGGGCGAGTTGTCGAACACCACTCCCACCGAATTGTCCCCGTAGGCAGTGGCCTCGCCGGAGTAGCCGTCGGCCCGCCAGAACGGCGTGTCGTAGACGGTGTGGATCTTGGCGACGTCGCCCATCGGGCTGCGTTCCATCCACCGGTTGCGCGCCTGCGGCAGCGGCGGGGTGAACCGGATGCGCACGGCCGCACCGGGAGACGCAGCGACCACGACACGGTCGGCGAACACCTGACCGCGGTCGGTGTCGACGCGGACGCTGCCGTCGTCAAGGGTCTCGATGTGCCACACGGGGGCATTCAGCACGACCCGGTCGCCGAGGTGTTGCGCCATCGCCAGCGCGACCGACTGCGCGCCCGCGGTGAAGCGTCGCTCCTGAGCGCAGCCGTCGGTCTCCATCAGCTGGTCGAATCCGCCGGCCGACGCGACGTAGAACAACAGGTGGAACAGCGAGATGTCCCGGGGTTCCACCGTCCACACGCCCTGCACGGCGAGCGCGAGGCGCAGGCGCGCGTCCTCGTCGGCGACGGCGCGATCGAGGTAGGACTGAACGGTCTCGGAGTCCCACTCCGCCAGGCGCGCGTGCGCCGTCGGATCGTTCAGGTCGATGGTCGCGGCCAGCTCGTCGATGACGTCGGCGGCGGCGACGTAGGCGTCCACCCCTGGGGCGTCGTCCGGGCCCGCGCCGCGGAAGCGACGACTGACACCGTCGGACCAGAGCTCGAGGTGATCGCCAGTGTTGTACGTCGGGAAGGTGGCGCAGCTGAAGCGCTCGGCGGATGCCAACAGCCGGGTCTGGGTCGGGCCCACCCACTGACCACCATGATCGATGACGAGGTCGGCACCGGAGCCGTCGACGCGTTCCGACAGTACCCGGCCACCGACGCGGTCCGAACCCTCCAGCACCAGCACGTCGATGCCCTCGTCGTGCAGCGCCAGGGCCGCTGACAAGCCCGAATAGCCAGCTCCGACGACCACGACGGCGGACTTCGACGGCAGCCGTCCCGGTGCGTTCGAGGACGTTGAAGCGTTCGACATGACGGCGACTCTATCTTAACTGGCCCGCCAGTCAAGTATTATTCGTGAGCTGCCGCACGGACTTGACAGGACGTGACCGCGGCCACAAGCTAAATAAACTGGCCCGCCAATCAAGAATGAGGTTCGTGTATGGACGACACCACCTTCGACCGAGAACTCCAGGAACGGCTCCACCTAATCGAAAGCCCCGACGGGCCGCCGATCACCGTGCCCGACCTACCGCTGAGAGATTTTCTGGTCGCGGTGTTCTCGCTGTCCGTCGCGATCGTCGCGCTGATGTGGTGGGCCTACTGATGACCCATCTCCTGCGCCGCGCCAAGGCCGCGAAGACCGCGATCGTCGAGGAGGATTTCGACGCCACTCTCACCGAGCTGCCGCTGCTCCCCCAGGAGCGGATCTGGGGATTCTGGCAGCACTCCTGGGTCAACATCGGCCTCGCGGTGGCCACCTGGGCCTTCCTTCAGGGTGCCGCGGTCGCGTACTACGTCGGCGTCGTTCAGGCCATCGCGTCGATCGTGATCGGCTACGGGATCAGCGTGCTGCTGATCGCTTTGGCGCCGTGCATGCCGTCGGTGAAGTACGGCATCGAACAGTTCGTCGGGCTGCGCAGCGCGTTCGGTGAGAACGGCGCGCGGCTGGTGATGGTCGCCGTCTCCACGGTGCTCGCGGCGGCGTGGTCGGCAGTGCTGGCGATCATGTTCGGGCACGGGCTGGTGACCGTCGCCAACCAGCTCCTCGGCGTCGAACTGTCCGAGGCGGGCACCGCGGCCAGCCTTCTCGCTCTGGTCGCGATCATCGTGTCTTGTCTCATCCTGGCCCGCGGACCGGTGTCGGTCGAGGCGGTCTGCCGGGTCATCGCGCCGATGCTGATGGTCATCCTCGTCGGGATCATCGTCATCGTCTTCACCCACAACACGTGGTCCGAGCTGGCAGCACTGGAACCGCTCGGCGGGGTCAGCGACGACAACCACCTCAGCTTCCTGCTGGCGATCGAGCTGAACATCGCGGGCGGATTCGCGTGGTGGCCCAACATGGGCAATTTGGCCCGGCTGACCCGCAATTCACGCGCAGGCTTCTGGCCCAACTGGATGGGCATCTTCGGAGCCTCGGTCGTAGCCGCGATCGTCGGCGCGCTGGCCGCCCTCTCCCTGCAGATCGACGACCCAACCCAGTGGATGATTCCACTCGCCGGTGCCGGCATCGGCGTCGTGGCGCTGGTCATCATCTGCCTGGCCAACGTGACGGCCATCCTCTCCCAGGGCTACGCGTCGATGGTGGCACTCAAAGGTGGCGGCGGACGGGTGTTCCGCACTGCGGCGTGGCCTTGGCTGATCGCGGTCATCCTCGGCCCGGCTGCGATCCTGGTCTTCTTCCCGGCGGCCGTGTACGACAACTACGGCCGCTTCCTGTCCTGGGGCGCGATCATCCTGGCGCCGCTGTGCGCGGTCCAGCTTGTCGACTACTTCGTCCTACGCCGGCGCCAGCTGAACGTCCGCGACCTGTTCCTGCCGGCCAGCCAGTCCAGGTACGGCTACTGGAAGGGCGTGAACGTCGTCGCGTTCGTCGCGGTCGCCGCCGGAGCGATCACGTATTCGCTTCTGCTGAACCCGGTTTCATACGAGCCCAGTGAGCTGTTCCGCTACACCACGGCCTCGATGCCAGCATTCCTCGTCGCCGGGTTGGTGCACTACCTGCTGACACGACTGGTCGTGCAACCCCTCGGCATGGGAGGGTACGAGAAGCAGCCGACTCCGGTTGCTTCTGCCCCGCTTCGTGGGAGCGACTGATGATCCGGTCGCGCAGTCGCGTCGGTGATGGTGGCGGCACGTAGATAGCAATGCACACCGGTTCGCCCGTCGTGACAGTTCGCCTGCTGCACTGACGTTCTCGGGCTTATACTCCGGCGCATTCCCGCTCAGGCTGAGGCTGATTGCGACCGACGGCGCTACCCCCAACCTTCTCAGTCAGACCAGGCCGACTGCCTCAACCAGAAGGTACAACGGAATGAAGAAGACCAACGCCGCTGGGCCAGAAATACAACCAATCATCATTCCCCGCCCAATCTCACGCCATTTCCCTTGACGAGTCGCAAGAATTGCCGCCAACGCGAAATCCAGCAGCAACACGGGAACCAGGAATACAGCAAGATAGAACCACGGCAGAAGAACCCACGCGACAAACTCGATGATGAGAATGTTCACCAAAGCAGCGGCGAATCCAAGAGGTCCGTAGCGGCCGACTGAGGGGCTCACCTTCTGCGGGTTCACCATCCGATGATCCAAAATCCGTAAACGCTCGCACCTACAATCGCGACGACGAACGATCCGATGATGCTGAGGGCGAGACCTTGCGCTCTCGGCGATCTCGACATGAGCAGCGAGCCGCTTACTGCGGCCGACACAAGCAAGGTGACGGCGGCAGTAATTGAATACTGCGCGAACCCGTGCATGTTCGACACGTACC
>NZ_JBOGDD010001273.1:0-10780 GCF_050701675.1 Mycobacterium sp.
GTTCCAACCGATGCGTCCGCCGGTCAGGTGGTCCAGCGTGCTGAACTTGCGCGCAAGCAGATACGGCGCCTCGTACGTGGTCGAGACGGTGACGCCGAATCCGAGGGTCGTGGTGGCGGCGGCCATCGCCGAGACGGCGAGCAGCGGATCGGTGACGGGCGTCTGGATGGCGTGGACCAGTGCCGCCGTCGCATCCCCGCCGTAGACGTCGAGTTGACCGACCGCGTCGGCGATGAACAGCATGTCGAACCCGCCGGCCTCCAGCGTCTTGGCGAGTTCGACCCAGTAGCCGATGCCGGTGTATTCGGCGGTGCGGTCGTCGGGGTGCCGCCACAGTCCGTAGTTGCCGTGCGACACCGTCGACATGGTGAATGCCGACAGCACCAACGGTGTTGGGGTCACGCCGACCGTCCGAACCGTGGCGGCACGGCCAATCCCAGATGGTCCCGCAGTGTGGTGCCGCCGTACTCGTGGCGGAACAGTCCGCGCTTGCGCAGCAGCGGCACCACCTGTTCGACGAAGTCCTCGAGCTGACCCGGGAGCCCCGAGTCCTGCAGCACGAACCCGTCGCACGCGCGTGTCTGGAACCACTCCTCGATCTGGTCGGCCAGCTGTTCGGGGGTGCCGGCGACACTTGCCCCCCAGCCATTGACCGTGCGGTAGAGGAACTCCCGCACCGTCGGGTTGCCGTCGGCCGCCAGCGCGCGATATCCGGCCAGCGCAGTCTGGTGGGTCTGGGTGCTGGAGGGGAACGCCGACGCAGGCACGGGCCCATCCAGGTCGGCGCCGGTGACGTCGACGTCCACCTCGAGCAGCCAGCCCGCCTGGTATTCCGGGCTGAAGTATTCGTAGGCGCTGCGTTCGATCCGGTCGACCTCGCCCTCGGTCGAACCGACGATGAACCGCAGCGACGGAGTGATCAGAGGTGCGGCGGCGCGTCCCTGCCCACGAGCCTCGTCACCGATCTGACGGTAGAACTCCTGCGCCCGTTCACGGGTGCCCTGCCCGGTGAAGATCACTTCGGCGTGCCGGGCGGCGAACCCCCGACCGGTGGGTGAGGATCCGGCCTGGAACAGCACCGGACGGCCTTGCGGTGAGCGTGCCGAGCCGATCGGACCGCGGACGTCGAAGTGCCGACCGTGATGGTCGGCAACGTGAATCTTACTGACGTCGTTGAAGATTCCCGAGGCTCGATCCTCGACGATGGTGTCCTCACCCCAGCCGTCCCACAGCGCCCGCACCACGTCGAGCGCCTCTTCGGCGATCCCGTAACGCTCGTCGTGGGCGACCACCCCACGGGCGCTGAAGTTGTCGGCCGCCGCCTCGGCGAAGCTGGTGACCAGGTTCCAGCCCGCCCGCCCCCCGCTGAGATGATCCAGCGACGACAGCTGCCTGGCCAGGTGATAGGGGTGCGCAAGGGTGGCCGAGCCGGTGACCACCAGACCGATCCGCTCGGTGACCGAGGACAGTGCCGCGGTCGTGGTCAGCGGCTCGAAGTCCTCGGTGGTCTTGTAGGCCCACGTCGCAGGTGGGCCGTAGTTGAGCCCATCGGCGAAGAACAAGGCGTCGAAGGCCCCGGCTTCAGCGACCCTGGCGCGTTCGATCAGCCTACGCCGGACACCGGAGGGGCTGTTGTCCAGTTTCGGGTGCCGCCACGGACCGGCCGAGCGCGTGTTCCCGAAGGCCAGCAGATGGAGTTGTCTGGGCACGATCGTAGAACCTACTCCGGCCGGTCACGGAGACGGCCAATTAAACTTGACGAGAACTCAATTGGGTGACTGGGGTCCACTCAGCCCGGGTACTCGGGACCGACGGCGCTACGCGCGCCCAGCGTGCGGCCACGCCCCCAACCCAGTTCACGCCGATAGCCGCCGAGCAGTCCGGTCGCGTCCAGACGCGCGGCGTCGCGGAAATCCGATTCAGCCGAGGCCGGGGTGGTCAACGGCGAGACGAACAGCGCGTCGGTCGGGCAGTACGCCTCGCACTGAAAGCACGTCTGGCAGCTGTCGTGGCGGGCGATGACCGGCACGCCGTCCTCACCGCGGTCGAATACCCTGGTCGGGCAGACCTCGATGCAACGGTCGCAACCGATGCAGCGCTCGCTAGCCACGATCTCGATCATGCGGCCCGTCCGCCCCCTACGGCGGCGCCGACGCGCTCGGGTCGGGTCCACAGCGCGTCGAGCCCGCCGGTCAGCAATCGGTGGCGCTGACCGGGATCCTGTTCGACGTGGTCGGTGCGCTTGTGCATACCGCGCGTCTCGGTGCGCTGCAGGGCAGCGTGATACATCCACCGGGCGTGGGCCACCATCGCGGCCGCCTCCCTCGCTCGGAAGACGTCTTCGCCGGTGGCGCCCAACCCGTCCCGCACCGCCGACCAGGTGTCGTGCAACGACTGCAGTGCCGCGCGGAGCTGGTCACCGTGGCGCAGGAAGTTGTGCTCGTGCGGCAGCACGTGCCGCTGGACGGCCTTGGTCACCGCCCGGTAGTCGAGCCCGACCGGTCCATCGGGGCGCAGGCCTGCGCCGCCGATCGGTCGCAGCGCGTCGGGGCGAGAGCTCCGTCTGATCGCGAACGCCGCCGCGCCTCGTCCCGCCCAACTGCCGGAGGACGCCGCCCACGCTGCGTTGTGACTGCCGCCGCCGGTGAATCCGCCGCAGATCAACTCGCGCGTCGCCGTGTCGCCTGCGGCATACAGGCCTGGCACGTCGGTGGAGCAGTCGAAGTCGGCGACCCGGACACCGCCCGTGCCGCGGACGGTTCCCTCGGCGATCAGGGTGATCTCGAAGAAGTCGGTGAAGGGATCGATCCCCAGACGGTCGAAGACGAGGAAGAAGTTGGGTTGGCCCTTGCGCATGGCGCGCTGCTGGTCCTCGGTGGCGCGATCGATCCGCGCGAACACCGGCTCCTCTCGGAGGGTCTCGGCGATGACGGTGCGCCCCCTGGCGCTGCCCGCCCCTTCGATGGGCGTCCGGTCGCTCCGGTAGAACGTCGCCCACGAGTAGTACGCGGTCTTGGTCAGCGAGGTCCCCTTGGGCGCGATGGCGAACGAGTTCGAGAACTCCATCCCCGAGAGGGCCGCTCCGGCTTCGACGGCCATGAGTGTGCCGTCGCCGGTGTTGACGTCACACCCCAGCGTCTTGGACTGGAAGGCGCAGCCGCCCGCGGCGAGCACCACCGCCCCGGCCTCGACGCGGACGACGTGACCCGAGTTGCGGTCGAGCGCAAGCGCCCCCGAGACCACGCCGTCCTCGTCGACGAGCAGCTCCAGGGCAGGGGTGTGGTCCAGGATGCGCACCCCGAGCCGCTGCACCCGGGTGCGCTGACGGCGCATGTACTCCGGCCCCTGCAGGTCGTCCCTGATGGGGCGGCCAGTCGCGTCGACCGGAAAGGGGTAGCGCTGGACGTCGGCGAGTTCATCCATCCGCGCATGGGTCTCGTCGAGCACGCGGGTCATCCACTGGCGCTCGGCCAGGTGACCCCCGAGAGACTCCCGGCTGGCCATCGCCGCCTCCCGAAGCTCGGGCACGTCGTCGACGTACCAGACACCGGTTCCGACCGACGCGGTCGCACCACTGGAACCGGTGTGGCCCTTGTCCGCCAGGACGACGTCGGCGCCGGCCTGCACCGCCTTGATGGCGGCCCACGTGCCCGCCGGGCCGCCCCCGATCACCAGCACGTCCGTCGAAAGCACGCCCTCGGCAAAAACTTTCGTCATGACACTCCTCTGCCGAGCCTTGAGCCCTCAGGCATCGCGATGGAATTGGTTTGCGGGGACGGAGAGACCGTAGTGTTCGCGAAGAGTGGCGCCCTCGTAGTCCTCGCGGAAGAGCCCCTTGCCGCGCAGGATCGGCAGCACGTGTTCGACGAAGGTCTCCAGCTCCGACGGCAGGCCCGGCGCCATGATGTTGAAGCCGTCGGCAGCGCCACCTTCGAACCACGAGATGATCGTGTCGGCGGCTTGTTCTGGTGTGCCGATGAACGTGAAGTGGCCCCGACCGCCACCCAGCCGCGACAGGATCTCGCGAACGGTCAGGTTCTCGCGGATCGCGAGCTCGATGATGAGGTCCGACCTGCTCTGCGAGCCTTCGAGTTTCGGACGCGCGAGGATGAAGTCGGGCAGTGGCGCGTCGAGCTCGAATACCCACGGGTCCACCTCGAAGTTCCAGGCCAGCTGCGCCAGACCGTATTCGGGGATGCGGAGCTCGTCATACTGCCGTGCCAGCTGGGTCGCCTCCTCCTCGGTCGAGGAGATGAACGGCACGATGCCCGGCAGCACCAGTAGCGCGTCGGGGTCACGACCGGCCGCCGTCGTCCGCGCCTTGATGTCGCGGTAGAAATCCGCCGCGCGTTCGTAGGTCTGATGCGCGGTGAAGATGGCTTCCGCGTGGCGGGCGGCGAAGTTCTTGCCGTCATCCGATGATCCGGCTTGCACCAACAGGGGGTGCCCCTGAGGCGGGCGCTCGACGTTCAGCGCGCCCGCCACCCTGAAGTGGCTGCCAACGTGGCCGATGGCGTGCAGGCGCTTTGGATCGGCGTAGCGACCGGAGGCCTTGTCGGCCAGGACTGCTTCGTTCTCCCAGCTGTCCCACAATGCCTTCGCGACGGTGAGGAATTCGTCAGCCCGCTCGTAGCGGGCCGCGTGGTCGGGTCGGTCGTCGAGCCCGAAATTGGCGGCCTCGTCGGCACCCGCCGACGTGACGATGTTCCATCCCGCCCGACCTCCACTGACGTGGTCGACCGACGCCAGGCGGCGGGCCAGGTTGTACGGCTCGTTGTACGTCGACGAAACCGTGGCGATCAGCCCGATGCGGCTGGTGTGCTGCGACAGCGCGGTCAGCAGGGTGAACGGTTCGAGCTGGCCGGGCGGTCGGAACGCGCCGCTTCCGGTGAGCGACGGACCGTCGGCCAGGAACAGCGAATCGAACTTCGCGTCCTCGGCCAGCTGTGCGAGTTTGATCCAGTGTTCGAGGTCGAAGTCGGCCCGCGGGTTGCTCTCCGGTAGCCGCCAGGCCGCCTCGTGGTGGCCGGCCTCCATCAGGAAGGCGTTGAGATGCAGTTCACGCCTCTGCGTGACCATTGGTCGTCTCCATTGCTTGGAAATCGGTTCTGCGTCAGGACGACTGAGTGCTGTCGAAGCCGTCGGGCAGGAGGTTGTCGGTGAGTTTCGTGACGTCGACCGGTTTCTTGATCTCACCGGCCTCCAGGAAGGCGTCGCTGAGGTCCTGCTCGGCCTTGATGTCCTCGGGCAGGACCTGGGTGACCTTGAAGGGGTAGGCGTCCACGGTGGCCTTGGCGTCGTCGAGGGGAATACCGGTTTCCTTCACGATCGCCTTGGCGTACTCGTCGGGGTGCTGTTGGGCCCAGTTGAAGATCCGGGCGACGCGCGTCAGCACGTCCGCCAGCGCCGCCCGCCGGGCCGGATCGTTGAGCGACTTGTCCGTTGCCACGTAGTAGTTGTTGACCTGGTCGATCGGCGGAAGACCCTTGGCGACGATGCGGGCGCCGCCCTTGACCGCGATCGCCGACGGTGGGTTCCAGATGGACCACGCGTCCACCTTTCCGGTGTTGAACGCCGTGGCTCCCGCTGCCGGGCTGAGGTAGACGAGCTGGACGTCGTTCGGGGTCAGGCCCACGCTCTTGAGCGCCAGCAGAGCCAATCCGTGGGCGGAGCTGCCCTGCGGAATGGCGATCTTCTTGCCGCGCAGATCCGCCAGCGTCTGAATCGGTGAATCCTTTGGCACGATGATGTTCTCGGCCGCCTTGGTGGGATCGGCGCCGTGCTGGGTGGCTACGATCTTGAAGCCGTACTGCTGCGCGGCGCCGGTGATGGGCGGGACGGTGCCGACGTAACCGAGATCGATGTCCCCGGCGGCCGCCGCTTGCACGAGCGGCGGACCGTAGTCGAAGCGGGCGAACTTGATCTTGTAGGGCGCGTCGTCGAATGCGCCGGTGACCTTCGACAACTCCTCGCTGCCGTCACCGCCGTTGTCACCGAGAGTGAAGGTGTACTGACTCCACTCGGGGTGGGCGGCGGCCGACGCGTCACCCGACTTGCTCAGCGGGCCGCCTTCTGGCGCCTTCCCCGATGAACTGCATGCCGAGAGGGCGGTCGCCACCGTGAGCAGAACTGCGGCGCCGATCACTCGGAGGGATCTGTGGGACATGGGTTCTCCTGTGCGGGATGGGCGAGGCGAAGAGATCAGTGGTTGCTGGCTAGCCCGAGGTCCGCCAGGAGCGCCAGTCGGAGTTCCTCGCGGGCGACGCTCGCCTCCCGGTCAGCGGCCGACAACTCGACGCGGTGGGAGCTGCCGATCCGTCCGTTGCTCATGATTACGATGCGGTCGGCAAGGGCGATCGCCTCGTCAACGTCGTGGGTGACCAGCAGCATCGAGGCGTGGTGTTTGCGGCGTAGCTCGCGAACCAGATCATGCATCCGGACCCGGGTGATCGCGTCGAGTGCTGCGAAGGGCTCGTCGAGCAGGATCAGCTCCGGTTCGGCGACCAAGGCGCGCGCCAGTGCGACCCGCTGAGCCTCACCGCCCGAAAGCTGCTTGGGCCAGGCTCTTTCACGGCCGGCGAGGTGAACGTCGGCCAACGCCTTGCGGGCTCGTTCGTCGGCGTCCGAGCCACGGAGGCCAAGGGTGACGTTGCGTAACACACGCTGCCACGGCAGAAGTCGGTCGCCCTGAAACACGATGGCGCGCTTGGCCGGTACCTCGATGCGGCCGCCGTCTGGCCGGTCAAGCCCGGCCAGCAGTCGCAGCAGGGTGCTCTTGCCACAGCCGGAGGGTCCGAGGAGGACGACGAGTTCCTCGTCATCGATCACGAGATCGAGATGGTCCAGAACGGTGCGGTCGTCGAACGTGCGGACGATCTGCTCGGCAAGCACGCCCGTCTGCTGGAGCGGTGAGGTCACGCCCGCAGCGGTCATGTCGCCTCATAGCTGGGCCGCCACCGCAGGAGCACCCGTTCGAGAATTCGGACGATCTGATCGGCAAGCAGGCCGAGGATCGAGTAGATCACCAGGCCCACGAAGACCTGATTGGTCTGCAGGTAAGTCTGGGCCTGGGTGACCAGGAAGCCGAGCCCCTGGTCCGCGTTGACCGTCTCGGCCGCCACCAGACCGAGCACGCTGTAGGCCAGTGAGAAGCGAAGTCCCACCAGGAATCCGGGGAGTGCGCCGGGCAACAGCACCCAGCTGACGACGCGCCACCATCCCGCTCCGGTCGAGCGGGCCATCTCGATCAGACGGTGGTCCACGCCACGGATGGCGGCGAACAGATTGAGGTACATCGGTACGCCTGCACCGAAGGCGATCAGCAGAACCTTGGTCAGTTCGTCGATGCCGAACCACACGATCATCAACGGCAATACGGCGAGCAATGGGATGGTGTTGAGGATCTGGGCGAGACCATTGAACAGGTATTCACCGCGTCGGAGAAAGCCGCCAAGCACCCCGGTCACGATGCCCACGCTCAATCCGAGCGCAAGGCCGAGGCCGGCACGCTGCAGTGAGATCGCCAGGTCGGGGCCGAGCACCCCGTCCTTCCACAACTGCACCGCCGTGCTTGCGATGTCGGTCGGAGCGGGTGCATACAGCGCAGGGAGGATTCCCGTCAGGCCGAGAATCTCCCAGACGACGAGGATCAACACCGGCGTGGTGTAGATGCCGAGCGGCCAGTGCAGCCGCCGCCGTACGGCGGCCCAGGACGCCGGCTCCCGGGAGTTCGCGGGGAGGAAGACGTCTCTGGCGTGCGTCGGGATGGCGGTGGCCGACGCGGATTCGGGGTCCCCTCGGCTCGCCAAAGTGAGGTTCGTCATCGGGTCTTCTCCAGTCGGTCGCACCTCGAACGCCCCATGGCGCTTGGACCGTCGCGCGATTCACGCGTTCGAGGTCTGCACACACCATGAACCAGCGGTGCCCGTTCGCCGAGCTATGAAATCGGCGGGATTCTTTTTGGCCGACGCTCTCGGTGATTCCGCCGATCTGCCGTCTCGACAAACGGAGACTATCTCCGTATAACTGACCGGAGACAGTCTCCGCACTTCAGTCGAGGGAGGACACCGTGAAGCTCACCGTGATGGTCTATCCGAAGGGCAAGGACCCCTCCGGTGTCGATGGCGTCCTGACAGAGATCGAAGCCGCCGCTGCGGCGGGCTTCGCCCGGATCTGGGTACCGCAGCTTCAGCCGGCCCCTGGCGTGGCGAGCTGGGACGCGTTGACCGTGCTCGGCCTCGCCGGAAGCCGGACCCCCGACGTCGAGCTGGCCACCGGCGTCGTGGCCGCCTACACCCAGCATCCACTGGCGCTCGCCCGCCAGGCGCTGACCGTGTCGGCGACGGTTCCAGGACGGCTGATCCTTGGCATCGGCGTCAGCCACCGCTTCATGGTGTCCGACATGCTTGGCTACCCCTACGACGCTCCAGCGGCCTTCCTTCGTGAATACCTGGAGGTGTTGGCGCCGGCGTTGGCCGGTGAGCCGGTCGATCACCATGGGGATCGCATCACCGCAGTGGGACAGGTCGACCTGTCGGGTGCGCCTGCACCGGCGCTCATCACCGCGGCACTGGGACCACGGATGCTCGACGTCGCCGGCGCACTCACCGACGGCACCATCGTCACCATGACCGGACCGAAAGCACTGGAAACCCGGGTCATTCCGCGCATCAGCGCCGCGGCCGAAGGCGTCGGCCGCGGTGCGCCCCAGATCATCGTGGGTCTGCCGGTCGTCGTCACCGACGACGCGGAGGCCGCCCGTGCCGAGATTCTCGAGACGATCGGCCAGGCCGGCGACATGCCCGCCTATCGCAGAATGCTCGACGCCGAGGGGGTCGACTCGATTGCGGACGTATGCCTGATCGGAGACGAGCACCAGGTGAGCTCGCGACTGCGCCGCTTCGCCGAGGTCGGGGCGACCGAATTCGTCGCTTCACCCCACGGTGACGCCGAGACGCGCTCGCGGACTACGGAACTGCTGCGTTCGCTATCGCCGTGAAGCTCATCGAAGGACACGGTGCCGATCAGGAAGCCGCACTGTCGTCGATGGCGTCGACGAAGGAAACCAACCCGTCCCGTTCGAGTTCGGCGACGATGTTGTCGCCCCACGCGACGTACCAGTCGAGGTTGGCGCGCCGCTTCTCGAGCGTCAGCGGTTCGGGAATGCGCTCGGCCGGGTCGAGCGCGTCCTGTCCTGACCCGGTTTCGACGGGGCGACCACTCGCCCGCCATGCGTCGGTCCCGCCGGCCAGCGCGCGCACCGGACGATGTGTCGCGTGTTGTGCGGCAGCCAGCCGGGCGAGCCTGCCGTCAGAGGACGTGAAGACGATGGCGGTGTCGGACGCCACCGACGACAGGGTGCGGTGCAGTGAGGAACGGCGTGCGACCACCGACCCTGGGATGTGATGGCGGACATGGACATACGGGCTTGCCGGCTCCAGGTCGACCACCAGCGGCAGCGGCTCAGAGCCATCGAGTAGGTCGGCGAGCTCTTCGACGCCGACGGTCGGCGCGGCCGACTCGGCGGAGGACGGGACGACGATCTGGCCACCGGTCACCAGCTGGTCGTCCGCATCGAGGAGATAGACGGTCACGTCGGGCAGCCCGAGCTGGATCAACCAGGTGGCGGTGGTACGGGCACGAACCCCGTCGGCGTCGTCGACGAGGATGACGCGACCGTTGCGGCTGCCGATGTGGAAATCGGTCTTCTGGACGAGTTGGCCGCCGGGCACCGGGCGGAAGCCGTCGAGGTGTCCCGCCACGTATTCCTCGGGGGTGCGGACGTCGAAGAGATACAGCGAGCGGTCCTCGGCCGTCGCCTTGACGTCGTCGAGCTCTTCACGCGTGATTTCGCGTACGCCGAATCGGCGAGCGACGTCGAGCGCGGCGGCTGCGGCCCTGGCACGGTTGGTGTCGCTGGGCACCGCTGCCACGGTGTCGTCACCACGGCCCGGCTCATAGCCGGCCAAGAGCCATGCGGTGGTGCCGTTCTCCAGCGATACCACCGGATTCGGGAAGCCGGCGTTGATCAACGTCTGGGCGCCGATGATGGCCCTGGTGCGGCCTGCGCAGTTGACGATCACCTGGGTGGTGGGCCTGCTGACTTGATCGAAGGCGCGGTAGAGCAGCTCCGGTCCTGGCGCGTCGATGCCGCCGGGAATGCTGATCGCCTGGTATTCGTCGAACGGGCGGGAATCGAGGATGACGATGTCCTCGCCGGCGTCGATCTTGGCTTTCAGCGCTTCTGCGGTGAGCCGCGGTGTGCCATAGCGGCGTTCGACGTACTCGCCGAGCGCCTTGCTGAGCGCGCTGAAGTTGGTGATCAGGTGGTAACCGGCTGACACCCAGGCCGGATTGCCGCCATCCAGTACGCGTACGTCGGTGTAGCCGATGGCGCCTGCCAGGCCGGCGGCCTGATGGGCCAGTCCGTCGTCGACGGCCGAGGTGAACACCACGGGCACCGTGCGCCGAGGGGCGAGGGTGGGCAGCCGCAGCTCCACCTCGCTGGCCGGTAGGGGCACAGCCACGGAGATGTGACCACCGGTGTAGGCGTCCCCCTCACTGACGTCGGCCAGCACGACATCGGCGTGTGCCTCCAGCAGCGCACGCAATTCGGTGGCCGTGATGGTGGTGTGCTGCTCGCGCGCGTCGGCGCCGGCCTGTCCGTCAAGGGATAGTGTCATCGCTTCTCTTTCGTATCTCGTTGCCGCTGAATGTGATCGGCTATCCGACAGGAGTCTCGGCCCACCTTCACCACGAAACCGTCGGCGCCGCCGTGCGC
>NZ_JBOGDD010001274.1:0-2082 GCF_050701675.1 Mycobacterium sp.
GAGGGCACGCTTGGACGTGACTCCCAGCACGACGTGATTCTGACCCATCGTCTGCGCCTAGCGATGCGAAATCTAAACGCCGAAGACGTGCCCGACCTCGCGGTCAACGAGGCGATTGAGGCATTGACCAAGGACCGCTCGGTGATGGATCGGGTCCGCGCCAACCGTGAGGTTTACGACCTGCTGCGCGACGGATACCAAGCCGATTGGGTAGATGACAACGACGACAAGCGAACCGACACGATCCTCTACATCGATCTGCGAGACACACTGAACAATGACCTGCTGGCGGTTCAACAGATGTGGGTTAAGGGCCCGTTGCACAGCCGCCGCCTCGACGTCGCCCTGTTCGTCAACGGCGTACCGCTTGTAGTGCTGGAGTTCAAAGAGCCGAATGCGCCGGTCAAGTCGGCCTACGACGACAACGTCACCGACTACCGCGACACCATCCCGCAACTCTTCATACCGAATTGTTTTGTCCTGCTGTCCAATGGCAGTAAGGCGAAAGTCGGATCGACGTATGCCCCGTGGGACTTCTTCTCGGACTGGAAGGTCATTGACGCCTTCGGCGCCCGTAGTGAGATCGCCTTGCAGACAGCTCTTCGCGGCACCTGCAATCCTGCGAGCCTGCTCGATCTCTTCGAAAACTTCGTTGCTTACATGGAACGCCCCGGAGGGTTGATCAAGATCGTCGCGCGTTCGCACCAGTACCTCGGCGTCAATGCTGCGATTGAGAATCTCTATCGCACGCGCGCGGTGCACGACAAACGCCTCGGAGTCTTCTGGCATACCCAGGGATCGGGCAAGAGTCTGTCGATGCTGTGGTTCACCCAGAAGGTGCTCCGCCACGTCCGGGGCAAATGGACCTTCGTAATGGTCACTGACAGAACCGAACTCGACACACAACTCCACGGCGAGTTCGCTGATGCCGGCGCGATCCCGCCCGAAGCCCGGGTCCACGCAGACTCCATCGCGCACCTGCGTGAACTGCTGGCAGCCGACCACCGCTACGTCTTCACGCTCATCCAGAAGTTCCAACCGTCCAAGGGTGAACGTGAGATGCCGGTGCTGTCTGACCGGTCCGAAATCATCGTCATCACCGATGAGGCACACCGCAGTCAGTACGACACCCTCGCGCTCAACATGCGAACCGCCCTGCCCAACGCCTCGATGATGGGCTTTACCGGAACCCCGCTAATCGCTGGCGAAGAGCAGGCGACCCGCCAGCAGTTCGGCGACTACGTCAGTATCTACAATTTCGGCGACGCCATCGAAGATGGCGCCACGGTCCCCCTCTACTACGAAAACCGGATCCCAGAGCTACAACTCAAAAACGCCGACTTCGCAGACGAACTCGACGCGCTCCTGGAGGAAGCCGAACTCGACGAAGACGCTGAGGGCGCGCTGGCACGCAAATTCGGTACCCAGTACACCCTGCTGACCCGTCCTGAACGCCTGAAGACCCTTGCGCAAGACCTTGTTTCACACTTCGTTGGACGCGGGTTCTCAGGCAAGGCGATGTACGTCGGCCTCGACAAAGCCGCGGCCGTGAGAATGCACGACCTCGTCCAGGAAATTTGGGCCGAGCACCTCGCCGATCTGCGACGCCAGCACGACGCGCTGCCAGAGCTGGAGCGTCCTTGGCTGGCATCGCGGATTGAGCTGATGGAAACCACCGACATGGCAGTCGTAGTCTCCCAAAGCCAGAACGAGCTGAAGACGCTCGACGACCTAGGCCTCGACATTCGACCCCACCGCGAGCGGATGAACCGCGAAGACCTTGCGGAGAAGTTCAAAGAGCCGACCGATCCGTTGCGCCTGGTCTTCGTGTGCGCGATGTGGATGACCGGCTTCGACGCCCCGAGCGTGTCGACCATCTACCTCGACAGGCCGATGAAAAACCACACCCTCATGCAGACCATCGCCCGCGCCAACCGCGTCTTCCCTGAAAAGGACAACGGTCTCATTGTCGATTACGTCGGAGTCTTCCGGAACTTGGAGAAGGCTCTCGCCGTCTACGGCGCAGCCAAGGAAGGGGAATCGCCTATCGAGATTATCGATGCTCTCGCGGGTGAACTCGAC
>NZ_JBOGDD010001275.1:0-2483 GCF_050701675.1 Mycobacterium sp.
GCTGCAGGAAGTCCAAGGCATGCCCTACCGCGGCATCGTCCATGCCGCAGAACGCGGCTCGCAGACGGTCGATGGGGGATCCGGTGAATTGCTGTTGGATATCTTTGGTGCGGTAGGTCAGCAACACGGTGGGGGCCCGATCGGCAAACCCGAACACCCATATCGCGCGTTTGGCGTGTGCGATGACGACGCTATCCGCTGGGCCGAAGGACGGTACCTGGTCTGGGAGTTGGAAGGCGCAGATCATGGCCTCCCAGTTGGTCAGATATTCCTCGTGCGGGCCAAACACGATGCGGCGCACGCTCGATCGCATGCCGTCAGCGCCGACTACCAGGTCGAAATCCTCGTAGTACGGGTCTGCGGTTTCTGCGTTCGTGAGTTGGACGCGCGCATGGTCGGCGTAGTTGGTGATGTCGGTGGGCGTGGTGGCAAACCGCACCTCGATTCCCGCGCTGCTGACGCTCTGCCAAAGTGCTGCTTCGATGTCGCCGCGAAGGACTGCTTTCGGACCTCCCGGCTGGTCCAAGAATCCCAAACTTCGGTGGCGCCTTCCGCGGCGGTTCACCGACCATGTGGCCGCGTCTCCGACGGGGTTGCGGGTGTGGAGATGATCGGCGATACCCAGGTCGGTGGCTGCTTGCCGGCCTTCGGGGAACAGGGCGATGAAGTAGCCGCCGGTGCGGCGTTCGGGGCTGCGCTCGACGATGATCGGTGTCCACCCGGCCCGGTGCAGGCCGATTGCCGTCGACATGCCGGCGATGCCGAGCCCAACCACCAATGCTCTTCTGCCGTTTGTCGTTTGCACTGTTTTCTCTCCTGCCACGCGAATGGAAATGACGGCCACTGGTTCGGTACCGGGCGGTTACAGCGCGTGGCATCGACTCCTTAACTAAGTTAATGGCACCTGGCCAGCATGCTTTAACTTTGTTAAACTGTCAACCATGACGAAGGGCATTACCCGGGAACGAATCGTGGCGACCGCTCTCGAGATGCTCGACGAACACGGCATGGATGCCCTGACCGTGCGCGCGCTGGCGACCGCGCTCGATGTCCGCGCACCGGCCCTGTACTGGCACGTGCGCAACAAGCAAGCGCTGTTGGACGAGATGGCCACCGAGGTCATGCGCCGAGTCGGAATCGCCTTGTCGACGATTGGCTCCGGCAGCGACTGGCGTGACGACCTCTCCGCCTACGCGCGCGTCTTACGCGCGGAATACCTGAAACACCGAGATGGAGCCCGAATCTTCAGCGGCACGCGGCTTTCCGATCCGAATGTCCTGCAGACGAAGGAAGTCTGGTTTGTCCGTTGGACGGCGGCCGGGATGGCACTCGTAGACGCAGATGACGCCCTCGATCTGGCGACCGCGTTCGTGGTCGGGTTCGTCATCGAAGAACAAGAGCGACGACAGTCCGCCGAGGCCGACCCGACGCGGTACTCACTTGCCGAGCGTGATGCTTGGCTGGGTGAGGGGTCTTCGCTGGTTAGGGATGCTGGTCACGCCCGCGACGACGGTGATAAGCGTTTCGAACGTCAACTCGGCATCGTCCTCGACGGAATCGCAGCTCGAATGAATGAAGCAGTACCTGGAAGTTGATCTGCGGACTTCAGTGCGGGTCGGTACGACCTGTCGCGCAGTGTGTCGTTTCCGGCACGAATCGCCGGCTGGCCTGCTCCGAGCGCAGGGTGAACGCTTGGTTGTTCGGACGGGCCTTCGCCAAGTTGCCTGGACGCGGGTTGAGGCGTCCCGTCATTCCGAAGTATTGTCGAAAGATGTTGTGTCGCAACGCAATACTGGCGTGCCTGCCACTACAAATAACACTCCTGCCAGCGTGATGTATAGGTAGGCGCCGGCGGCCGTACCGGCGGTCAGGTGTTTGACGCCACCCGGTGTTCGGCGGACCTGCTGCGCTCGAACAACTCTCGCGACGGTGCTACCCCCATCACCCCCATGAAGGGGGCCTGCGGCAACCGGACGCCGGGAAGGTCCGCTGAGGTGGCGAATCCGTCGGCGATCTCCCAGCGCACGATGTGCGGTTCGGTGAATTCGTCACGTAGGAAACCGAATCCGGGAATGTTGAGGGCGGCGCCGAATTCGCTGGTTTCAACCGACTACACATCGACCGCCAGAACGTCAGCGGGTTCGGTGCCCTCGACGTCCACGGGGCCACGTACCGCCCGTCAAAGAATAAAGCGCCGGGTCGCGATCCGTCCCGGGTGATGCCGTTGATAGTGTTTGACTCCTTAACGTTGTTAAGGCATCCTTGGCTCAATCGTTTAACTTAGTTAAGGAGAAGCTGATGCGTGCTGCAGTCGTCACCGCCCCCGATGCGTCACCCGTCTGCGGCGACTTCCCCGAGCCCACGGCCCCGCCGGGCCATGAGCCATTGCACCTCGTCGCAGCCGGCCTGCACAACGTCGTTCGCGGGCTGGCCACCGGGCGGCACTACTGCTCCGGCCAAATGACGTATCCGTTGGTTCCAGG
>NZ_JBOGDD010001276.1:0-1573 GCF_050701675.1 Mycobacterium sp.
GCCCACGACGTACCGGATGCTGGGTGAGCGGACCGACGTGAGCGTCCACTTCACCCGCATCCCGGTCGCCCGGGTTGGCCTCGACGGCACCTCCGATGCCCAGTTCGACACGGCCGGTATGGAAGCGGCTGCGTCCCTGCTGGCAGCCGCCGATGTCGACGTGATCGCTTGGAACGGTACGGCCGGGTCGTGGCTGGGCACGGCGCATGACCGCGCGATCACCGACACCATTACCGCCGCGACAGACGTGCGGGCTCTCACCAACACTCAGGCCTACATGGCGGTGTTCGGCGCGCTGGGTGTGCGCCGCCTCGGCATTGTCACCCCCTACCCCGACGATATGAACGCCAAGATCGGCGAGTGCTACCGCGACGAGGGCATCACGGTGACTGCAGCACACGGCTTCGATCTCACCGAGACCACCGACATCGCCCGGATTCGACCCGAGGAGTTACTGGCGCCCACGCGACAGGTCGCACGAAGCGAACCCGATGCGATCGCCTACGTGTGCACCAATCTGCACGGCGCCGACGCCGTCGAGCCAGCCGAAGCCGAACTTGCGCTGCCCGTACTGGATTCGGTGGCGGTCACACTCGCGGCATGCCTGGCGACGGTGGGAGCCGGTCCATTGAACTCCCGATGGGGGTCTCATCTGGCGGGGTCGTTGGGTTGACCAGTGCGGCACTTGCCGGAACATGACGAAGCCCACCTGCGGTGGCAGATCCTGCTTGAGAATCTCGCCGGCATCGACGAACAACTGGCGGCCGAATATCTCGAACGAATCGACGGTGGCGCGCGCTACTACGACAACGTTCCCGACCAGAACGACCTGAAAGAGAGCGCCCGCAACGCATTTCGATATCTTCTCGGGTGCCTGCTGGAAAGACCCCTTTCGGACGAACTCATCGCGTTCCCGACAGCGGTCGGGGCTCTGCGCGCGCGCCAGGGCATAGCGTTGGAGAATCTGAGCGCGGCGGTCCGAAGCGACTTCCTGGTCGCATGGTCGGCCTTGTTACGTCTGGCCGATGACACCGATATGCGCGTGCTAGCCATGCATGTTGGTCAACTCTGGAAAGTGGTCGACGACTTCGCCGGTGCGGTCCAACAGGGTTACCTTGATCAGCGGCTGCAAACTGCGCGCACCAACATCATCGAACAACAGCAGAGCCTGTCCGACTTGTTCTCCGGCGAACCGAGTCCCGCCATGGTCCATCGCGCGGCAGAGGTCCTCGGCCTCGACGAGACTGCCTCCTATTGGGTTGTGGGGCTCACCGCCGACGGAGTCGCCTCGGCGGTGACCCGACGACTCGTTGGTCTCGACGTGGTGGCGTTGGAGCACATGGGTTCGGGGGTCACGCTGATCCTGCTTTCCGCCCACAGTCGCTGGCCTGACGACGAGGCGCTGGCAGCTGACCTCCTGTGTGGAGTGACCGGAGCTGTTGCACCACGAACTGTTCAGTTACAGAACGCCTTCCGCTCAGCAGCTACCGTCCGGATGCTTGCGCAGTTGGGCGTGGAGGCGACTACTCTTCGTCGTTCGTGGTCGAAGTTGTCGGTTGCGCAACTGTGCACG
>NZ_JBOGDD010001277.1:0-1602 GCF_050701675.1 Mycobacterium sp.
GGGCTCGACCCAGCGCACCTCCCCGGTGCGACGGTCGAGCAGGCGAACGCGGCTGATGACATCGGCCACCTCGGCACCGTAGGCGCCGACGTTCTGCACCGGCGTCGCGCCCGCCGAGCCGGGGATGCCGGACAGGCACTCCAGCCCGGCCAGGCCGTGCGCCAGCGACGTGACGACGACGTCGTCCCAGAGTGCGCCGGCCTCGGCGCGGACGACGTCGCCGTAGACGGTGATCTCGGTATTGGCCACGCGGACGACGGTCAGGTCAGCCATGTCGTCGGCGATGACGACGTTCGATCCCCCGGCCAGCACCAACACGCGTTCGTCGGGATCGTCGATGGGCAACACCCGCAGCACGTCGACGACCTTGTCGGTGGTGTCGCAGGTGATCAGCCGACGCGCGACCGGACCGATCCGCAACGTGGTCAGCGGCGCGACCGGCGCGGACTCCTCGACCGCAACGCCCCCGAAATCCGAAGTGACCACGGCCGGTAACGGTAGCGTGGCCTCCCATGCCGCGTTCCTTCGACATGGCAGCCGAATACGACGGCACCGTCGAGCAGATCCTCGAAGCCTTCGGTGACGAGCGGTATTGGATCGAGCGGCTGGCGCAGTCCGGCGCCGACGAGACGACGCTGGACTCGATCACCTCGGACGCGAGCGGCGGCATCGACGTGATCACGACCCAGACGCTGCGAGCCGACCGGCTGCCCGGAGTCGTCACCCAATTCCACCGCGGGGATCTGAGTTTCGTCCGCGAGGAGACGTGGACCCCGGTGCCGGACGGGTGTGCGAGCGCCGTGGTGAAGGGGTCGATCCCCGGCGCTCCCGCGTCGCTGACCGCGACGGCGGCGTTGACGCCCGTCGGGACCGGATCGCGACTCGAGTTCAAGGCCACCGTCGAGGTCCGCATCCCCCTCGTCGGCGGCAAGGTGGAGAACTTCATCGGTAGCCAGCTGGTTGAGCTCCTGATCGCCGAACAGCACTTCACCACGGCGTGGATCAGGGAAAACGCCTGAAACAGCACTAAACTCCCAGGTTATGAACGCGCCGCTTGGGCAGCTGACGCGTGGCACGACCGGTTACAACCGTTTGCGCCGCAGCGATCGCTGGCTCGTCCACGCACCACGGGTGCGGGGCGCCCTGCTCTCGGTCGCCGAACCGCTGGTGGTCGACCTCGGCTATGGCGCGCTGCCCGTGACGACGCTGGAGCTGGCGGCTCGACTGCGCACGGTCCGGCCCGACGTGCGGGTCGTCGGGCTGGAGATCCACCCGGAACGGGTCGTGCCGTCCCAGCACGGCGTGGAGTTCGGGCTCGGCGGCTTCGAATTGGCCGGGCTGCGACCAGTTCTGGTGCGCGCGTTCAACGTGTTGCGCCAGTACCACGTGGACGACGTCGCCGACGCGTGGGCGCAGATGCGGACCCGGTTGGCGCCAGGCGGGTTGATCGTCGACGGCACCTGCGACGAGCTCGGCAGGCGCTGCTGCTGGGTGCTGCTCGACGGCACAGGCCCGGTGAGCCTGACGCTGGCGTGCGATCCGTTCGCCATCGACAAGCCGTCGGATCTCGCCGAACGGCTGCCCAAGGTCCTGATCCACCAC
>NZ_JBOGDD010001278.1:0-2885 GCF_050701675.1 Mycobacterium sp.
AACATCCGGCCAGAACGACCATGGCGATCACGCAGGCAATCAACTTGGTTACTCGGGTCATTGGTCCTCATCAGGAGATTCATGTGCACGTGCAAGCGAGAGCGGGTACGTAGGGGCAGATACCCACGGATGCCGACGAATTGCCAATGCATGGGGATGTGCCGGACGCATCCGACCGTGCTCACGACGGTAGAGGGCGAGTCGACCGTTCGAAACGGTTTATCTTGCAGTGCGCAAAAGTATCTTGCAGATCAGAATCAACTCGATTGAGGCGGCGCACCAACGGTTGCAGCGGCGTTGCGGTTGCGGTCGTAGAACGACTTGGCGGTCCTGCCGTTCACGATGAAGTCACCGATGATCCTTGGCTTGTAGATCACCGGATTGTGGGATGCCAGGGTGCGAGCGTTGCGCCAGTGTCGGTCGAGGCTGCTGATCTCCCGGATCGCGGACGCGCCTCCGGCGTTGAAGATCTTGGCCCCAGCATCGAGCACGGCCTCGATGATGGTGATCTGCGCTGCCGACACGTCGATGAAGTTGCGCGCGTACGCGTCGCCGGCATCGCGTCCGGCGGCGGCCAGTTGGTTGGCGCGTTCCAGTCCGGCAGCCGTCTGCGCCAAAAGCGCGTCGGCGGTCTGCGCATGCCGGTAGAGGTGGCCGACGACGGCCAACACTTCGGCGTCCTCGCTCGCTTGCTGGGATTCGGCATGAAGGTTGGTGCGCACCCGGGACTTCACCAGCGTCACCGCATCCTCGACGATGTTTCGTGCGATCCCGGCAAGGTTGGCGAGGTGTACGAGTTGCACGAACGCCTGGATCGAGCGCAAGTTCTCCTTGGAGCGCCCAAGGTCGCCGTGCTGCAGGACCGGCGCACCGTCGAAACGCGTTGTGCCGCTGCCGGTCAGCCGCTGCCCGATACCGTCCCAGTCGTCGGCGTGCGTGACCGAAGGATCACGCGCCGAGACGATGGCGAAGGTGACCCCGCCGTCGGGGGACTCCTCGGTGCCTGCGGTGCCCGCTGCGACCCGGATGTAGTCGGCGTACAACGAGCCCGTGGAGTAGTACTTCACGCCGGTGATGACGGCTCTGCCGTCGACGTGGTGCAGTTTGGTCGTCGGCAGGAAGTCCGGGCTGTCGGACGCCGGTTCGGACTGCGCGTTGCCGAAGACGGCTCCGTTGGCGATCCGGCGCAGCCAGTGCGTCCGCTGGTCCCGCAAGGGCGACTCGCGGAGGATCTCCACGGTGGTGAAGTGCCCGCGCAGGATCTGCGGGACGTTCGAGTCCGCCCGGCCCGCCTCGGCGAGAAGTTCGAACAGAGTGGGCAGGTCGACGCCGAATCCGCCGTGCTCGACCGGCACCCGTAGCCGTCCGAAGCCGGCGGCTGCGAGCGCACGGATTTCCTCGTGCACCGACGCGTCGGTGCGGCTGCGCGCGGCCGCGCCTACTGCCAGCTGATCGAAGACGCCGCGGATCTGGGCGAGGCTGGTCTGAAACTCGGCGGACAAGAGGGCTTCTTCCGGTTGGTGGTGAATGTGGTTGGAGGGCAGATCAGGTCGTGCCCGAGGTGGCGGGTACCTGCCGCGGGTCGCGCAACTGGAGCCGTTCGCGGATCGTCGAACCGTCATAGGCCGTCGGGAAGGCGCCGGAGGCCTGCAGTAGGGGGATGACGTCCCGATTGAATTCGGCGATGCCGTCGGGCAACACGGGGATGTGGATGTTGAAGCCGTCCACTGCGCCGTCGCTCCACCAATCCAGGATGGAATCGGCCACGTCCTGCGGCGTACCGATCGCGAGACGGTGCCCGCCCTCGACCCGACGCACCAGTTGTCGCGGCGTGATCTCCTCGGCGGCAGTGAGCTCCGCGAAGGAGCGGACGAAGCCGACCGGCCTGAACTGGTCTTCGGAGTAGGCGAACAACTCTGGATCGAGGGTCTTGTCCGGATCGAGGCGTTCGTTGACGTCGAAAAGGGCGGCGCGCTTGAAGAAGTCGGCGATCAGCCCATCCTCGCCGCTGAAGCCGTGCAGTGCTTCGTGTTTGCGGTAGGCCTCCTCACGAGTGGCGCCGACGATGGCAGTCAGACCGGGCATCAGGCGGATCTCGTCGGGGCCGCGCCCATGCGCCACCGCGCGTTCCCGCAGTTGCGCCTTGTACTCGAAGGCGGCCTGTTCGTGCAGCAGCGACGCATACACGATGTCGGCATGCTTGGCGGCCAGGTCGACGCCTGCCTGCGAGGCTCCGGACTGAGCGATCACCGGGTGACCCTGCGGCCCGATCGGGACGTTGAGCGGGCCGGCCACGTCGAAGAACTCGCCGTGGTGATCGACGCTTCTGGCGGTGGTCTCGTCCCACACGGTGTCGGTCGGCGCTTCGCCGTCCGGCGCGTCCCAGCTGAGCCAGAGCTTCTTGACGACGTCGAGGAATTCATCGGCGCGCCGGTATCTTTCAGCTCGTGGAGGCAACGGTGCGTTGGAGAAGTTGGCGGCGATGTCCGGGTTGAAGCTGGACACGACGTTCCAGATCACCCGGCCCCCGGAGATGTGGTCAAGGGTCGCCAGCCGTCGGGCGAGGTTGTACGGCGAGTTGTACGACGACGACGCCGTCAGCAGGAATCCGATGTCCGGCACCGTCGCGGCGATGGCGGAGAACAGGACGGTCGGGTCGAAGCTGTGCAGTGGTCGAGACCTGTTGTCCCGTTGCAATGCCGGGTGGTCGGAGACGAACACGATGTCGAACACGCCCTCGTGGGCGAGCTGCGCCGACCGCAGGTAGTGGTCCCAGTCGCTGAACCGGCTCCACGTGGTTCCCGGCCAGGCCCACGATCGCCCCGCCGAACCCGTGCTGTTGACGGCGACGCTGAGGAACAGTCGACGCTGCGTCGAGCCGGTGG
>NZ_JBOGDD010001279.1:0-6613 GCF_050701675.1 Mycobacterium sp.
CCCCTTGCCGAGCAGTTGTTGGCGGAGTTCGGGGTAGTTGTAGATGCACCCGTTGAATGCGACCGTCAGTCCGAGTTCGGGGTCGTGCATGGGCTGGTGGCCGCTACTGGACAGATCGATGATCGCCAGCCGTCGATGGCCCAGTGCCACCCGTTGATCGGCCCACGCGCCGCCGCCGTCGGGTCCCCGCGGGACCATGCAGTCGGTCATCGCGCGGATGGCGGCGAGATCGGCCGGGCGCCCTCGGGCGATTTCGCCGGCAATGCCACAAATGGTGATCGACTCCCTCTGGTGGTGTTCAGCGTAGGTGGGAACGCTGCAGCCTGTCTTCGTCCGGGCACGACGACGTCGACCCGGCGCTGTCGGGTAACCCAATTACGGAGGTGTCAAACACTTGGTGGTTCAGTGCACTCGGTCGCGGCAAGTTAGGCTCGGCGCCCATGGTCAGGCTCATCTGCGCTCTCTTCGTGTCCGTCGCGGCGCTGCTCCCCGGCACGTTGGTGATCGAGCCCGCCGTCGCGACGGCCGACACGGACGTCCAGCCGATCGGTTCGGCGCAGCCCCCCGACGGACCGGCGCCCGCATGGATCGTTGCGGACATGGACTCCGGCCAGATCCTCGCGGGTCGCGACCAGTACTCCCGGCACGCGCCAGCCAGCACCATCAAGACCCTCCTCGCGCTGGTGGTCCTCGACGAGCTGCCCCTGGACGCGACCGTCGTCGCCGATGCCGCCGACGCCAGGGTGGAGTGCAACTGCGCGGGGGTGAAGGCGGGCCGCACCTATACCACCAGGGAGCTGCTGGACGGGCTGCTGCTGGTGTCGGGCAATGACGCCGCCAACACGCTGGCCCACATGCTGGGCGGCTCGGACGTCGCCGTCGCGAAGATGAACGCGAAGGCCGCCTCGTTGGGCGCCGTCGACACTCACGCCGGGTCGCCGTCGGGCCTGAACGGGCCTGGGATCGATGGCTACACCACGCCGCACGACCTCGTCGTCCTCTTCCGGGCCGCCCTGGCGAATCCGGTGTTCGCACAGATCACGTCGTCCCCGTCGGCCCCCTTCCCTGGTGACGCGGGTCCGGTGACGCTGATCAACCAGGACGAGATGCTGGGCCGCTACCCGGGCATGCTCGGCGGCAAGACCGGTTTCACCGACGTTGCCCGCAAGACCTTCGTCGGCGCCGCGCAGCGCGACGGACGACGGTTGGTGGTCGCGATGATGTACGGGCTGATCGTCGAGGGCGGGCCCACCTACTGGGATCAGGCCACGGGACTGCTCGACTGGGGTTTCGCGCAGGATCCGTCGGTCGGCGTCGGCGCGCTGTAGGGACGTCGCGAAGCAGCCGTTGCCCGACGGAGACCTGATCGCGCGCTCGACGAGTCCTGTGATGCCTACGCTCGCTCTTCGTGCGCACACTGTTCGCGGCGACGGTGTTCGCCCTCATCGCGGTGTTGACCGCACCAGCCGCCTCGGCGTTGCCGGACGCGGAACCGGTGGCCGCAGGGGTCGCCGCACCACCTGACGGGCCCGCGCAGGCCTGGCTGGTCGCCGACCTGGACACCGGACGCGTACTCGCGGCGAAGGACCCCAATGGCGCGCACGCCCCGGCGAGCACCATCAAGACCCTGCTGGCGCTCGTCGTCGTCGACCATCTCAACCCGAATTCCTTTGCAAGGGCCAACGCGTCGCACCAGCGTGTCGAATGTTCGTGTGTCGGCCTGACACCTGGCCAGCCCTACACCACCCGCCAGCTGCTCGAGGGTCTGCTGATGGTGTCGGGTAACGATGCCGCGAACATGTTGGCCGACATGCTCGGCGGGCAACGCGTCGCCGTCGCGGCGATGAACGCCAAGGCCCAGCAGCTCGGCGCACGCAGCACCAGGGCGGGATCGCCTTCGGGTCTGGACGGGCCCGGTTGGGAGTCGGTCACCACGCCGCATGACTTGGCGGTGATCTTCCGTGCGGCGCTTGCCAATCCGCTGCTCGCCTACATCCTGCGGCAGCCGTCGGCCCAGTTCCCCGGCAAGACCATCACGGCGCAGAACGAGCTGCTGTCCCGCTATCCAGGGGATCTCGGCGGCAAGACCGGTTACACCGGCCTGGCGCGAAAGACCTATGTCGGCGCCGCGCAGCGCGGCAACCGCCGCCTGGTCGTCGTCCAGATGTACGGCACCGGCGACCTGTACGACCAGGCGATCGGCCTGTTCGACTGGGGTTTCGGCCAGCCCGCCTGACGTGATCCGCTCAGTGGCAGTGCACGTGCTGGGTTGCGGTACCGAGACCGACGGGGTCCTCGGGCAACGGCGCCCCGACGCGATCGGCGATGGCGCCCGCGGAGTGCGCGACCGCCCCGCCGACGACCGTCATCTCGGCGTGCTCATCGAGTAAGCCGTCGGGTGACTGCTCGTGGTCGTAGAGGTCGCCCGACCACACCACCAGATCCGCCAGCAGGCCGGTCTCGATCCGGCCCCGGTCCCCTTCGGCGTGCCAGGCGTGCGCACCGTGCACGGTGTATGCCTCCAGCGCGCGATCGAGGCCGACGCGTTCGTCGGGCGTCCACGGATCGGAACCGTCCAATCCGGCCCGGGTGGCAGCCGAGTAGATGCCAACAAGCGGGTCCATCTCACCTACCTGCCAGTCACTCGAAAATGCCACGGTCGCACCGGAATCGAGCAGGCTGCGGAACCGCCACGCCCGATTCCACCGCTGCTCGCCGACGTTGTCCATCCAGGTGCCCGCGACCAGATCCGGCGAGCAGTGCCTCGGCTGCATGGCGGCGGTCACGCCCAGCGCACGGAAGCGGGGCAGGTCGTCGGGATGCAGGCATTCGACGTGCACGATTCCGTGCCTGCGATCGCGCGTCCCGTTGGTGCGGGCCGCCTGTTCGATCGCGTCGAGCGTCAGCCGGATGCCCGCATCGCCGGTGGCGTGGGTGTGGGTCTGAAAACCCATCCGGTCCAATTCCCCCATTACGTCGACGAGTTCACGCCCCGGATAGCTGGGGCGGCCGCGCACGCCGGGCCGGTTGGCGTAGTCGTCGAGCATCAGCGCGGTATGCGGCTCGATGACGTCGTCGGCGTAGAGCTTGACCGGCCCGAGCCGCAGCATCGGATGGGGAACCGCACTGTCCACGGCGTCGCGCAGGCGCTGCCGGAACGTACCGTCGGCGCCGACCGGGTGGAACAGCGCGGCGATCACCCGCGAGGTGAGCACTCCCTCGGCGAGGGCGCGCTCGAACAACGGCAGCTCCGCGAGCGGCACCTGGGGTTCGACCACCGTGGTGATGCCAAGCGCGGTGGCCATCCGCATGCTCGATTGCAGCTTGCGGTACCGGCGCTCCGGTGAGTACATCGGGATGTCGGCCTGCAGGGCCGCCAGACCCGCCTCGGTCATCGCGCTGGTGTAGAAGTCCGTCACCCAGCCCGTCGGTTCGCCGGTGTCGACGTCGAGTTCGGGTCGACCCCACGCGATGTCGGTGCCGCCGGACACCCCGAGGACCGCCAACGCCGCACGGTTCAGCCAGACCGAGTGCTGGTCGTAGGTGGTGACGAAGATCGGCTTGTCGGTCAGGCCGTCGAGGTCGGCGGCGTTGGGTCTGCGATCCTCGACGATCGAGTACACCGCGTTCTCGGCACAGATCCAGTCCAGGTCCGGCCTGCGTGCCGCGAAATCGGTGATGCGCCTGCGCACTTCGGCGAGATCGTGTGCCCCTTCGAGTGAAACTGCGTCCTCGTCGAAGCCAAGCAGCAGGTGGTTGTGACTGTCGATGATGCCGGGCGTGACCAGGCGGCCCGAGGCGTCGATGCGGCGTGCGGCGGTGGGAGCGTCGGCCGCGTTTCCGACGTAGCTGATCCGTCCGTCGGTGACGCCCACCGCCTCGGCCCATGGTGCGCTGGGGTCGAAGGTGCGTACGCGCGCACCGGTGATGAGCAGATCGGTCATCGCGCTTCTACCTCTTCGTCCGACTCGTCGGACACCTCGAGCAGGAGCAGGTGGGTGCCGGCGCGTGAGCGCAGATAGCCGAAGTAATAGAGGAACCCGGCCGCGACGATGCCGACCGCGATGCCCAGGCTCAGCCACTGGTTCGGGTCGAGCAGCCCCATCACGAAGATCGTGGCGATGGCGATGAGCGCGACGATCGGGGGAAGCGGCCACAGCGGCATCAGGTATCCCGTCCGACCGGACTTGCGTCGCATGACGATCGCCGACAGCGCGATGAACCCATAGCTGAAGGCGAGTGTCGAGCCGGTCGCGTTCAGCAGCACGTCCATCGGAATCAGACACCCGGCGACGGCGAGCACGCCCATCACGAGGGTGGCGACCCACGGCATCTTCGCCGTCCGAGAGACCCGGATCAGCGGTGCGGCGATCGCCGCGGGCATCGCGTGGTCCCGTGCCGCGGCGAACAGCAGCCGACCGGACTGCAGGGCGATGGCGATGATGGCGTTGACGATCGCCAGTGCGATCGATACCAGCACGAAGACCGTGACGGCATGCCCGGCACGCTCGTCCAGGAACGCCTCGACGGGCAGATCCGCACTGAACAGGTCGCCAAGCGAGTTGGTGCCGAGCAGGATGGCAGCGAGCGGAATGATCTCCGCGAGGATCGTGACGACGGCGCTCCACAGCACGGCGCGGGCGATGGTGCGGCGCGCATTCTTGGTCTCCTCGGCGAAGTACACGGCACCGCCGTATCCGTTGAACGAGAAGATCCCCTGAGTCACGGCGATCACCAGGCCGGCGATGCCCAGCGGCGCCAGTCCCCCGGTAGCGGCGTCGATGGCCTGCGGGTCCAATAGCGCGGTGAGCGGGCGTTCGACGTGCACCAGGCCGAGCACCGTGAGCAAGGCCAGCGCGGCCATCTCGATGAACAGGAACGCCCCGGTCACCCAGGCGTTGGTGCGGATGTTCAGGCATGCGGTGGCCGTGGCGAGGATCGTGACGACGACCGCCGTCCAGACCGGGTCGAGACCGCCGATCGCGACGCCGAGGTAGTCGGCGACGCCGAGCGCGAACACCGCGACGATGAGCGGCAGGGTCACCAGGCCGACGAAGAAGATCGCGACGCCGGCCGCGGGCCCGAGAGTGCGGCTGACCAGCGAGTAGTCACCACCGGCCACCGGGTGCCGCGATGCCAGCTCGGCGTAGCAGTAGGCGATGAGCAGGCTGATCACACCCGCGATGGCGAAACCCCAGAACACTCCGGTGCCGTAGGCGGCCAGTGCGGCGCCGCCAAGCACGAACACGCTGGAGGCCGGCGAGATGCCGGACAGCGTGATGAGCACGTTGCCGCCGACTCCGAGCGAACGCGACAGGGTCCCCTCGTAGGCGGCCGGTGCGGCCTCGGGTTCGGGTGCAGCCGCGGGCGGCAGCGTGCTCGGGTGGATCATCGCGGTCTCGTTTTCGTTGGGGGCCAGGAGTGTCAATTATTCTTTGACGCTAATGTCGAAGAATGATGAGCAGGCTCGCATGTGACGTGGATTACTGTCAACCCCATGGCCCGACCGCGTAACCAAGGCGCTCGGCGACAGGCCCTCATCGAGGCGACGTACACCGCAGGCCACAAGCGGGGATTGCGCTCGCTGTCCCTGACCGACGTCGCCGAGCAGGCCGGCCTGAGCCGGGGCACCGTTCTGTACTACTACGGCGATCTCGATGGACTGCTCGTTGAAGCGCACGCGGCGGGCGTCGAGCGATTCTGCGACGATCGCGACCGGCTCATCGCGGAATCAGACGATCCTCGTCACCAACTCGGCACCGCGATCCGCGCTGGCCTTCCGAGTGGCCCGGACGATGCACTCATGCGCTTGCTGTACGAATTCGACTTCCTCGCAGGCAATTCCGCGCTGCACGACGAGCTGGTGCAGAAGATGTACCTGCGGCAGCTGGACACCTATCGCGGCATCTTCGCCGCGGGTCGCCGGTCCGGAACGTTCACACCGGCACTCGATGACGACCAACTCGCGATGACGTTCGTGGCCCTGGAGGACGCCTACGGGTTGCACATCGTTGGCGGAAACGCGCTGATGACTCCTGCGACGGCGGTCGCCGCCACGAGCGCGGTCGCCACAGAACTCGGCTGCCCGCCCCGCACTTGACCGCCGAAGGTAGGCCCCCACGCGCATCCACCTCCAAGTAAGGTCGCCCTAACCTAGCGCCCGCGCGATCTCCGCGCGCGCCGTGACGAGGGAGCGATCGTGACTGGCCAACGCGACTTCTCGCTGATCGTTGCCTTCGGCACCGACATGGGAAACGCCGAGGACGCCGCCATGACGTTCGCCGAGGCCGCGGGCGCCATCGGCATCGAGGCCGAGGCGGTCGAACTGAATCAGGTCGGGCTCGGCGAGTTGCAATCGGCCACCCACTTCATCGTCGTCACGTCGACGTTCGGGGAAGGCGAGTTCCCCGATAACGCCGTGTTGTTCTGGGAGGCGATCAGTGCCGACTCCGATCGACTCGAATACCTGAGCTTCGCCGTGCTGGCGCTCGGCGACAGCTCCTACGAATTCTTCTGCGGTGCAGGCAAACTGCTCGATGAACGGCTCGAATCACTCGGTGCCACGCGACTGACCGAACGCGTCGACGTGGACGGCTTCTACGAACAGCCCGCC
>NZ_JBOGDD010001280.1:0-1549 GCF_050701675.1 Mycobacterium sp.
AGCGTGCACCGCCGCCAACCGGATCCTGGTCCATTCCAGCCGCGCCGACGAGTTCCTGGCCGCGTTCACTGCAGAATTGACGAAGTTGCGCGCCGGTGATGGCTTCGACCCCAACACCGATCTCGGACCGTTGATCGATGCCCGTAGCCGCGCAAAAGTGCACCGTCTCGTCGAAGATGCTGTCGCACAGGGGGCGCGGGTTCACCTGGGCGGCCAGATCCCGCCCGGACCTGGGCACTTCTATCCGCCGACGGTCCTGACCGACGTCGCTCCGACAGCGGAGATCCTGCAACAGGGAGATCTTCGGCCCGGTAGCGCCGGTAATGACCTTCGGCACCGATCAAGAAGCGATTGAACTGGCCAACAGCACCACCAGCGGATTGACCAGTTACGTATTCAGCCGTGACATCAACCGCGCCCTTGCCATCAACGATGCCCTCGACACCGGCATGGTAGGAATCAACACCGGCCTCGTGTCCAACCCAGCCGCGCCGTTCGGCGGCATCAAGGAGTCAGGCCTCGGTCGTGAAGGCGGCCGACTCGGCATCGAGGACTTCCTCGACGTCAAATACTCAGCACTGCCCGTCTGTTCGCTCACCACATAGCAGATTCCGGACTGCGAAGGCATCAACGACTAGACTGCGTTAGCGGCAACCGCCGCAGCACGGCTCGGATTGGCGAAGAAAACAACATGGTCTACGTACCCAGCGATGAACGGCGCGAGCAGTTCATCGCGGCTGCCTCGAAGATCATCCGCGAGGAGGGCCTCGCCAAAGCCACCATCCGCCGCATCACCCAAGAAGCCGGCGCCACGCTAGGCAGTATGCATTACTGCTTTCGCAACAAAGAAGAACTCCTCGAGGCAGTATCGCAGGGCTTCGGAGATGAAGGTCTGACCGTCGCGGCCAAAGGCGTCCTGCCTGCCATGGGTGTCGCGAAGGCTACCGGCGAAATCCTCCGCATCCTGGCCGGCTGGATAATAGAGACAAAGGCCAGCCAGATAGGCGAATTCGAGTTTTACTCCTGGGCCATGCGCTCGGACAAGCATCAAGACATCCCGCAGCGGGTGTACACCAAATGGATCAACGGAGTGCGCAACCTCCTTGAACTGGCCGCGACCGGTGACGACGACACCCTCGATCTCGACATGATCTCAAGAACCATCATCGCCATGGCCGATGGCTTCAACCTCCAAGACGGCCTCCTCCACGAATCCCGCATCAGCGACAACATCGGAATCGTCACCGAGGCACTCATCACGGCGATCGATCACGGCAGATTCCGACGCAACTGAAGGCCAGGCGCCTAGGTGCGCGATTCGGTCGGTGCCGCTAGAGCACGCTGAGTGCTGACTCGGCAGCGAGTTTCAGGGCCTGGTCCACTGGAAGGGCCCGGTAGGACGTCGACAGGATCTCCACACCCCACGGCCCGTCGAAGCCGAGGCTGCGCAGCACACGCACCAGTCCGGTCAAATCGAAAGACCCTTCGCCGCAGGGTAACCGGCGATCGACGGTGTCCTCGAACAGCGTCCCGATCACCTCGGGTGCTG
>NZ_JBOGDD010001281.1:0-6510 GCF_050701675.1 Mycobacterium sp.
GAGCTGGGCACAAACGGCGGCGGCTTCTTCAACGCCAACTCTGCGCACCCGTTCGAGAACCCCACGACGTGGACGAACTGGATCGAGATCTTCCTGCTGACGGTCGTCAGCTTCTCCCTGCCAAGGACCTTCGGCCGCATGGTCGATAGCAAGAAGCAGGGCTATGCCATCGTCGCCGTGATGGGCACCATCGCGCTGTTCAGCGTCACCCTGATGAGCGTCTTCCAGATGCAGCACCACGGCACGGTCCCGACCGCGATCGGCGCAGCATCCGAAGGCGTCGAACAGCGCTTCGGTGTGTTCGACTCGGCGATCTTCGCCGACGCGACCACGCTGACGTCCACGGGTGCGGTCAACTCGTTCCACGACTCGTACACGAGCCTCGGCGGCATGATGACGTTGTTCAACATGCAGCTCGGTGAAGTCGCGCCCGGCGGAACCGGATCCGGGCTCTACGGCATGCTGATCCTCGCGGTCATCACGGTGTTCGTAGCAGGCCTGATGGTCGGGCGGACCCCGGAATACCTTGGCAAGAAGATCACTCCTCGCGAGATCAAGCTGGCGGCAAGCTATTTCCTCGTCACGCCGCTGATCGTCCTGACCGGGACGGCCATCGCGATGGCGCTGCCGGACCAACGGGCCTCGATGCTGAACACCGGCCCCCATGGGTTGTCAGAAGTGTTGTACGCGTTCACGTCCGCAGCCAACAACAACGGCTCGGCCTTCGCCGGTATCAGCGTCAACACCGTCTGGTACAACACCGCCCTCGGGCTGGCGATGGCGCTGGGCCGGTTCCTGCCGATCATCCTGGTGCTCGCCCTGGCCGGCTCGCTGGCCAGGCAGGGAAGTACGCCGGAATCGATCGGGACCCTGCCCACCCACCGGCCGCAGTTCGTCGGCATGGTGGTCGGTGTCACCGTGATCCTCGTCGCACTGACCTTTCTGCCCGCTCTAGCCCTCGGGCCACTCGCTGAAGGAATCCACTGACATGTCCACTCCCACAATCAATTCCACTCCAGCCCAACAGGCCAACCCGCCCGCCCCGAAGGGCGCAGTCAAGGGCGGCCTGCTCGATCCCGCGATGTTGTTGAGGTCAGTGCCCGACGCGGTACGCAAGCTGGATCCGCGCACGCTGTGGCGCAATCCGGTGATGTTCATCGTCGAGGTTGGCGCCGTTTGGAGCACGGTGTTGGCGATCGTCGAGCCAACGTGGTTCGCCTGGCTGATCGTCATCTGGCTGTGGCTCACCGTGGTCTTCGCCAACCTCGCCGAAGCGGTCGCCGAGGGGCGCGGCAAGGCCCAGGCCGACACCCTGCGCAAGGCCAAGACCGACATGGTCGCGCGTCGACTCACCGGCTGGGCGCCCGGCATCCCTGGAACCGAGGAGGAGGTCGCAGCCCCGCACCTGGCGCAAGGCGAGTTCGTGGTCGTCGAAGCCGGACAGACCATTCCCGGTGACGGTGACGTCGTGGAAGGCATTGCCTCGGTGGATGAATCGGCCATCACTGGCGAGTCGGCACCGGTGATCCGCGAGTCTGGCGGTGACCGCTCAGCGGTGACCGGCGGCACCACGGTGCTCTCGGACCGCATCGTCGTGAAGATCACCCAGAAGCCCGGCGAAAGCTTCATCGACAGGATGATCGCACTCGTCGAGGGCGCCAACCGGCAGAAGACGCCCAACGAGATCGCCCTGAACATCCTGCTCGCCGCCCTCACCTTGATCTTCGTCTTCGCAGTGGCGACCCTGCAGCCGTTGGCGATCTTCTCCAAGGCGAACAACCCCGGCGTGCCCGATACGTCGGCACTGGACGGCAACGGTGTGACCGGAATCGTGATGGTCGCGTTGCTGGTCTGCCTCATCCCCACCACCATCGGCGCGCTGCTCTCGGCCATCGGCATCGCGGGCATGGACCGCCTCGTGCAACGCAACGTGCTGGCCATGTCCGGCCGCGCGGTCGAAGCAGCAGGCGACGTGAACGTCCTGCTGCTGGACAAGACCGGCACCATCACCCTGGGCAACCGGCAGGCAGCCGACTTCGTGCCGCTGCCCAACGTCACACCCGAGCAGCTCGCCGACGCCGCGCAGCTGTCCAGTCTGGCCGACGAGACGCCGGAAGGCCGTTCCATCGTGGTGTTCGCCAAGCAGGAGTACGGATTGCGGGCCCGTACCCCCGGTGAGCTCGCAGGCGCCGAATGGGTCGAATTCACCGCCATGACCAGGATGTCCGGTGTCAACCTCGAGGACGGTCACCAGTTGCGCAAGGGCGCAACGGCTTCGGTCGCCGAGTGGATTCGCGAACAGGGCGGTGTCGTACCCGCCGAACTCGCCAACATCGTCGACGAGATCTCCGCGGCTGGCGGTACCCCGCTGGCCGTCGGTGAGGTCCGCGACGGCACGGCATCTGTCCTCGGGGTCATCCATCTCAAGGACGTCGTCAAGCAGGGCATGAGGGAGCGCTTCGACGAGATGCGCAAGATGGGCATCCGAACCGTGATGATCACCGGCGACAACCCGTTGACCGCTAAGGCGATCGCCGACGAGGCCGGCGTCGACGACTTCCTCGCCGAAGCCACCCCGGAGGACAAGCTGGCGCTCATCAAACGCGAACAGGAGGGCGGCAAGCTCGTCGCGATGACCGGCGACGGCACCAACGACGCACCGGCCTTGGCTCAGGCCGACGTCGGCGTGGCGATGAACACCGGCACGTCGGCGGCCAAGGAAGCCGGCAACATGGTCGATCTGGATTCGGATCCGACCAAGCTCATCGAGATCGTCGAGATCGGCAAGCAGTTGCTGATCACCCGCGGTGCGCTGACCACATTCTCCATCGCCAACGACATTGCGAAGTACTTCGCGATCATTCCGGCGATGTTCGTCGTGCTGTTCCCCGGCCTGGATCTGCTGAACGTCATGCGGCTGCACAGTCCACAGTCGGCGATCCTCTCGGCAGTGATCTTCAACGCGATCATCATCGTGGCACTGATCCCACTGTCGCTGCGAGGTGTCCGCTACACCCCGGCCAGCGCCTCAAAGCTGTTGAGCCGCAACCTGCTGATCTACGGCGTCGGCGGCATCGTTGCCCCCTTCGTCGGGATCAAACTCATCGACCTGGTAATCCAATTCCTCCCCGGGATGTCTTAAACATGAAACTTCAGAGCCTTCTCCGTCAACACCTCGCCGCCATCCGTGCGCTTCTGGTGCTCACCGTGATCACCGGCATCGCCTACCCACTCGTCGTGTGGGCGGTGGCCATGCTGCCGGGCCTGAACGACAAGGCCCAAGGCTCGATCATCGAGGTCGCCGGCAAGCCGGTCGGCAGTTCGCTGATCGGTCAACTGTTCACCGATGCCGACGGCAACCCCATCCCCAAGTACTTCCAGAGCCGGCCGTCCGCGGCCGGTGACGGGTACGACCCGCTGGCCACCAGTGCCAGCAACCTGGGACCCGAGAGCATCGTCGACACCCCCGCGGACCCGTCGTTGTCCGAAGACGACAACGGCTATAAGGCGAGCCTGCTCACCACCGTCTGCTCCCGCAGTGCGGCGGCCGGGACGCTCGACGGCGTCGACGGCAAGCGCCCGTTCTGCACCGGTGACGGTGTCGGCGCGGTGCTTTCGGTGATTGGCCCCCGCGATGCCCGCGGCAACGTCACGAGCCCCACCCGGGTGATCAGCGTCAACGAACCGTGCACCGCGAACACGGCGCCGTTTCTCGCCACCTACGAGGGCGTGAAGGTCGAATGCGCCAAATTCGGCGAGGACTACACGATCGGCCAGATCGTGCCCATCCGCGGCGCGGCCTCGGCCGACCCGGCCGTCCCCGCCGATGCGGTGACCGCGAGCGGTAGCGGCCTGGACCCCCACATCTCCCCGGCCTACGCCGACATCCAGGTCGACCGCGTCGCCAAGGCCCGCGGGGTCAGCGCCGAGCAGGTCCGCGCCGTGTTGATCGATAACACCGCCGGACGGGATCTGGGCTTCATGGGTGAGCCCCGGGTAAACGTGCTCGAACTCAACCTGGAACTGGATCAGAAGTACCCGGCGAAGAGCTGATCTGACCCAATGACGGGCGTGACTACCTCCCAGTACAAGGCCAAGCGCGGAGAGTTGCGCATCTATCTGGGGGCGGCCCCAGGCGTCGGGAAGACCTTCGCGATGCTCGGGGAAGCACGGCGACGGATCGACCGGGGCACCGACGTCGTGGCCGCCGTCGTGGAAACCCATGGCCGCAAGAAGACCGCGGAGATGATGGCCGGCATCACGATGGTCCCGCCGCACTACGTCGAGTACCGCGGCAGCAGTTTTCCCGAACTGGACGTCGACGCGGTACTGGCCCGACGGCCCGAGGTGGTACTCGTGGACGAGCTCGCCCACACCAACACCCCTGGCAGCAGAAACACCAAACGTTGGCAGGACATCGAGGAGCTCCTCAGCGCGGGCATCACCGTCATCACCACGGTCAACGTGCAGCACTTGGAAAGCCTCAACGACGTCGTCGCACAGATCACCGGGATCGAGCAGCAGGAGACCGTCCCCGACGACGTCGTGCGGAGCGCCGCGCAGATCGAACTGGTCGACATCTCACCGGAGGCGTTGCGGCGCAGGATGTCCCACGGCAACGTCTATGCACCCGAGAAGGTCGACGCGGCGCTATCGAACTACTTCCGCCAGGGCAACCTCACCGCGCTGCGAGAACTGGCGCTGCTGTGGCTTGCAGATCAGGTGGACGCGGCGCTGGCGAAGTACCGTGCCGAGAACAAGATCACCGAGACCTGGGAGGCGCGGGAACGCGTAGTCGTCGCCGTGACCGGCGACGCGGAGTCGGAGACGTTGGTTCGCCGCGCCTCGCGCATCGCGTCGCGCTCCAGCGCTGAACTGATGGTGGTCCACGTCGTCCGCGGTGACGGTCTGGCCGGGGTGTCGGCCCCACAGATGGGCAAGGTGCGCGAACTCGCGACGAGCCTGGGGGCCACCGTGCACGCGGTGATCGGCGACGACGTGTCCGCGGCGCTGCTGGACTTCGCCCGCGAGATCAACGCCACCCAGTTGTTAGTGGGCACCTCCCGACGATCCCGCTGGGCCCGCATCTTCGACGAGGGCATCGCCGCCGCGACCGTGCAGCACTCCGGGAAGATCGACGTGCACATGGTGACCCACGAGGAAGCCGGTCACGGCATCTCGTGGAAGTCGATCGCGCCGCGGGAACGACGCCTGCTGTCCTGGCTCGCGGCCCTGGCCGTGCCGTCCATCATCTGCGCGATCACCTATGTCTTCCTGGATCCCTACCTGGGTATCGGCGGCGAGAGCGCACTGTTCTTCGTCGGGGTGTTGGTCGTCGCCCTGCTGGGCGGTGTCACCCCAGCGGTCCTGTCCGCGTTGCTGTCGGGCCTGCTGCTCAATTATTTCCTCACCACGCCTCGCTTCAGCTTCACCATCGCCGAACCGGACGCTGCCGTCACCGAGGTCGTGCTGCTGGCGATGGCGGTCGCCGTTGCCGTTCTGGTGGACCGCGCGGCCAATCGCACCCGCGAGGCCAGACGCGCCTCCCAGGAGGCCGAACTGCTGACCCTGTTCGCGGGCGCGGTGCTCCGTGGCGCCGACCTGGCGACGCTTCTGGAACGGGTCCGTGAGACATACTCGCAGCGAGCCGTGAGCATCCTGCGAGGCGGCACCGGGATCGTGGCGTGCGTCGGCCAAAGTCCCTGCTCAACAGTGGACTCCGCCGACACCGCCATCGAGGTCGGCGACGACGAATTCTGGATGTTGATGTCCGGCAAGCAACTCGCCGCACGGGATCGCAGGGTGCTCGGCGTCGTCGCCCGACAGGCCGCAGGTCTGATCAAGCAACGCGAGCTGACCGAAGAGGCCAGCAAGGTGCACGCGATTGCCCAAGCAGACGAGTTACGTCGCTCCCTCCTGTCGGCGGTCAGCCACGACCTGCGAACACCCCTTGCCGGCGCCAAGGCCGCCGTGTCGAGCCTGCGCGCCGACGACGTCGGCTTCTCCCCAGAGGACACCGCTGAACTGCTGGCCACCGTCGAGGAATCGATCGATCAGCTCACCGCATTGGTGGGCAACCTGCTGGACTCCTCGCGTTTGGCCGCCGGTGCCGTCTCACCTCGGCTGAGCCGGGTCTACCTGGAAGAGGCCGTGCAACGCGCACTGGTCGGCATCAGCAAGGGCCCCATCGGTTTTGCTCGTGCCGGACTGGCCCGGGTCAAGGTCGACGTCGACGACGCGGTCGTGATGGCCGACAGCGGATTGCTCGAACGGGTGCTTGGCAATCTGATCGACAACGCGCTGCGCTACGGAGGTGACAGCGTGATTCGCATCAACGCCGCACGGGTCGGCGACCGGGTGCTGCTCAACGTCGCCGACGAGGGACCGGGGATCGCGCGCGGCAGCGAAGAGCAGATGTTCGAGCCGTTTCAGCGTCTCGGCGACTACGACAACACCACCGGAGTCGGTCTCGGCCTCTCGGTGGCACGTGGCTTCGTCGAGGCGATGGGC
>NZ_JBOGDD010001282.1:0-6772 GCF_050701675.1 Mycobacterium sp.
GCTCGACACGGTTGCTCCCGACGTCGTCCAGCGGCAGCGTCGAGGAGATCCAGGCGTGCGCGTCATCGGACATCGCGACGCCTGCCAGGACCCTGTCGACGCCGAAACGCCAAGTGTTGTGCACGAAGTCGACACCGTAGGGCTGGCGGTGCTCCTGGTCGAAACCCCAGCGGACATTCGCTTGGCGAACCCAGCGGGTGACGTCCTCCAGGTTGTCGTCGGTGAAGCCGAAACGCGCGCGCACCGGGGCGGTCTGTGCGAGGTTGAGCACCTCGCTGGCGGTCACCCGGCTACCGGCCAGGGCGAGCAGCTGCGACGCCACGCCCAGCAGCGGATTGGTCTGGACGAGTGAACGATCCGCGAGCCGCATCCGCAACCGGTGGGCCGGGTGCGCGCCGCGCAGCACGTCGCCGAGGCCGAAGTCGGCGTTGATCAGGGGCGCGTAGGCCTCCACGTCGGGGCACATCACCAGGATGTCGCGCGGCTCCAACGTCGGGTCGTCGGTGAGCAGGCCGAGCAGCACCTCGCGCAGCACGTCGACCTGTCGGGCCGGCCCATGGCACGCGTGCACCTGTACCGAACGGTCGCCCTCGGCAAGGGTCCGGCCCTGTGGCCGAACGGCATTCGCGGCGATGTCGGACTGCAGCCAACCGAGCAGGGTGTCGGGGTGTTGGCGACCACCGAGGTACTCGTCGGTGGGCAGATTCGTCGGCAGGATGATCTGCAGCTCGCGGAGATCCCTGCCGAGGGTGGCGAGCAGCGGATGGTGAACGGCCCGGTGGCTGGTGTCGGCGCGGCGGGCGATGGGCCCGCGCACGTCCCTCAGCGCGCGCCACAGCTGGTCGCTGGGGTGCGGCAGCCACAGGTGCACGTCGTGGTGGGTGGACAGCGCCTCGATCAGTTCGATCTCCGTGATCGGCAACCGGGTGTGGCCGAACAGCGAAAGGCGCGGCGGCAAGTCGATCGGCGACTCCCGAAGGCGGGCAACGGTCTGCTGGTGGCGGACGTGGGGCGGATCGGCGGCTACGCGATCGACGAGTGCCTGCCAGAGCGGAGGTTGCCAGTCGAGATCGCCGTCGAGGTCGGCGTTGCCGTCGCGCCAGTCGGCGAGCAACTGCGGCCGCTGCCTGGCGTACGAGGCGAACAGGCCGGCGATCCGCCGGGCCACTGCGTAACGCCTGCCCTGGCGCAGCTCCTTCTCGTCGCCCGCCGCGAAGTGGCCGAGGTGGGTGGCCAGCGTCTTGCACCACGGTTGGTCGAGGCTCTCGTCGATCACCTCGAGCAGTGGCCAGACCATGGCGTCCGGTGCCCACGGGTCGTCATCGTTGGTTCCGGTGATCTCGGCGATCAGCGAATGGGGGTTCCTGAACTCGATGCCCGCGCACACCCCGTCCGCCCCAGAGCTGCGGCCAAGGACGTGTGACAGGCGCTGACTGAGCCACCGCTCGGTTCCTCGGGCGGGAACGAGGACCAACTCCGTGGCGAACGGGTCCTCGAGCGGTTGGGAGAGCAGGGCGCCGAGTCCGTCTGCCAACAGATCGGTGCCATCGGCGCGGTGAAGGTGAAGCGGCATCGAAGCCAGCCTAGGCCGCGCGTCCGACACCGGATCGAAGAATGGCGTCGACAACACCCCGCGCGATCCTGCGCCGAGCGCCTAAAGTCAGCAGGCGATGACCGACGAACAGCTCAGAGACCACGTCCTGCAACGAGCCGATGACGACGACGAGCTGAGCGATCAGGCTCGACTGGTCGTCCTCGCCGCCTGGCGGAACCTGCCCGCCGGCGACCCGCTGACCGTCGCGATGAGCCGGCTCGATGCGGAGGTCCAGACGCTCGCTCGGCAGCAGGCCGCGGCCCTGACCGCACCCGACGTCGACGACGTCGAACGGGCCTGTGCCGCACTGCGTTCAGCAGCCGGCGCGCAGGCCGATGCGGAACGCGCCGCGGATGCGCTCTCCGCCGACCGCGTCCAGTTCCTCGAGACCAGCTTGGAGTTCCACGACCGGCACGGCACGCAGCCTTGCCCGGTGTGCGCCAAGGGCACCCTGGACGACGAGTGGGTGGCGCGGGCGCGCGCCGCACTGGCCGCGGAGCAGGAGGCCGCCAGCGCGTTGCGGGTGGCCAGGTCTGGGGCGCATCGAGCCCGCCAAGCACTGACCACACTCGTCCGCGAGGTCGACGCGCCGCCCGCCGAGGACGCCGGGCTGACGGAGATCGTGGCGGCGCGCGTTGCCTACCAGTCGTTTTCGACGCTGCCAGTCGATGACGACACCGCCCTTGTCGATCGCGTCGCACGGGATCTTCCCGAGCTCCGCACGGCATACGACGCGCTTCGGGAGGCGGCCGCGCCCAAACTGGCGATTGCCCACGAAGCGCAGAAGTGGTTGCAGGCGCTCGCGCCGACCCTCGAACGCTGAGTCACACCCGTCACGAGCCTGGGGGCAGGTGTGTAAGTGCCCGACTACGAGCGACTTTCGCCCTTTCGCGGGGACGGTCCTTGCGCAAAGTCGCTACGAGGCGGGCAACCCGACAGGTCCCCCAGGGCGGTCTAGCCGGGTCTAGCTGTTGGCGAACTCGGCAGGCAGCCCGTCGATGCCCGCCTGGATCGCCGCGATGGCATCCTTGCGGGCCTTCAGCTTGCTGGCCCTGTGCGCCTTGACGTTCAACCCGGCCGCGGCGTCGGAAGCAACGTCGCGAGCCCGCGCCAAAACGTTTCCGTCCTCGGCGATCTCGTCGAGCCAGCCGGCAGAGACTGCCTCGGCCCCGGTGAACACGGCCGCCATGGAAACGGCCCGCGAGAACGCGGCACGCGTCAACCGCGCCCGCATGATCTCGATCGCCGAGATCGGCAAGACCATCCCGATCGCGACCTCATTGGCCTGGCAGCGCGAACTCGGCGAACCCACCCGGTGATCGCCGCTGAGCATCAGGAACGAGCCCATCGCGATCGCCGGACCCGTCGCCGCGATGATGACCGGGACCGGGAAGCTCAGCAGCCTGATCGACAGCTCGAAGCCGCCGGACAGCATGCCGAGCGCCGCGGCGGCGTCACCGGAGTTGAAGACGCTGAGGTCGAACCCGGCGCTGAAGACCCGCGAGTTGCCCGCCAGCACGACGGCCTTGACCTCGCCGTCGGCCGCGCCCTTCTCCGCGAGGTCCAGTGCCTGGTTGAGGTTCTGCTGCGTGGCAGGCGAGAGCACGTTCACCTTGCCATCGTCGAGCGTGATCGTGGCGACGGACTCGGTCAGCTCATACGCAACGGTGCTTGTCATCGGCTCTCCCTTGGATGCAGGTGGACGAGCCGATCGTAACTATCCGATGTTCGCGGAATGACGGCCAGCCACCCCGTTTTGGATCCACGGGAAGTCGAGTTCGGTGGTCTGGTCCAACTGCCTGGTCCGCCAACGATCCTGGGTCTCCTCCACCGCCTTGTTCATTCGGTCGATCTCGGCGCGGAACACGTCGGGCTGGGTCTCCTTGGACGCGTAGTGGAAGTACGTCAGCACGCTCCGCAACAGCTCCAGTTTCTGCTTCTCCCGCTTGGCCAGATCGTGAGTGGTCAACAGTTCGATGCGCTGCACCGGCTGAAGGGTTGCCCAGTCAAGGCGGAACTTCGTCTCGAAGGTGTCCCGCTTGTTCCACCTGCTGGTCTTGGTCGTCTTGGTCGTCTTGGCGCTGGGCCGCGGGCGGTGGGAGTACGTCAGTGCGCCGTCGAACCTGGACCGAATCGAGCCGCCGAGTTCCTCACGGCTGATCGCCGAATCCCACACCGTTCGCCATTCCTGCCCCGGAGCCAGGTGCGGGAGTTCGCTGGGAAGGTCGAGTTCGGCTATTTCGGGTTTGCCATCGACCTGAGAGTCCTCGTACGCAGCAACCGTCGGATGGTTGACGAAGTCGAATCGGATGTCATGAGCGGCGGTCTGCCCGAAGTTCCGCACCACCAGCTCGATGACGTGCCAGTCCGTCGGGTGTGGCTCCATGAACATCGTCACCTGAGGGCGTACCTGCTCGGTCTTGAGCTGGCGGTTGTTCTTGATCTGGCGGTTGGCCCAGACGAGTGCGACGAGGCCGAGTGCCAGAGCAACCCATGCCGCGATCGCCAGCCAGCCGCCGGATCCGAGATCTCTCAGTTCGCCCAGCCGATCGTTGATCCAGTCCACCTGCGCCCTCATCTGCTCGATTCGCGTGTGCTCAGGACAGTAGCGCTTCGCTAACGGCCTCGTGAACGCACGTTTCGGCAGTTGCTAGCGGCCCGCTATACGGTACCGCGCGGGGTATGTGGCTGCCAGCGCACCGGCGAAGGCTAGGAGGCGATGGCCGCGAGTTCCGTTGCTGGGGCTGGGTTTGAAGCCGTCGGGGCAACGACGACGAGCCGCTCCCCGCGTGCAATCCAGTCGTCGTCGGCCCAGACGATGCGCGACGGCAGCCGCCGCCAGTACTCCGGATGGGCCTGCAGGTAGGCCCCGACGCTGGCGTGCACACTGGCGTCGACGGGCGGTTTGGGCCATGGCACGCCGTGCACGCTTCCCGCGAGTGCGTCGGCGTAGCCGGGGACGGGCATCGCGGGCAGGGCATCACTGCGCAGGCCTGCCCCCGCCGACAGTGCACCAGCGAGGACCCAGTCGATGGCGATGCCGGTCAACGGGGCGCACGCGCCAGGGCCGCCGGCGATGTCGCAATGCCCGCCGCGGAACCACACCGCATCGACCCCGCCGGATGGCGCAGTCACGATCTGTCGGTGCAGCGGTCCACCGTCGATGGCGAGTGCGTGCCTCGCGGCGACGACGTTGGCGTGCGCCTCAGGGGCCAGCGTGGGCAACCCCGGAGTTCGAACGGCGTCCCACGTGCCGAGGAACGCGACGGGTCCGGCCGTGTCGACGTCATCGTTGAGCTCCTCGATCAACTGCCTGACGCGCCACCAGTCGCACGACGTCCTCGGTGTGCGCGGTAGCGCGTATGCGCTCAGGGCGAAGTCGACGAGGTCGCTCCACGTCGAGGGAAGTACGCCGACGGTGCCGAGCAACCGGCTCAGCGCGTGGGCGTAGTAACCCCCGCGTCCGGCGCCGAACACGAAGATGCGATCGCCCGGCTCCCAATGTCGAGAAACGAAGTCGTAGGCCTCACCGACTGCGGCGCGCGCGCTGTGGAAGGCGTCGCGTTGCCTCCGGCCTGCGGCGTCACGGTGATACCAGGTCACCTGGTCGTCGGATTGGTCGAGCAAACTGAACAACTCCGACGCGCTGCCCACCCCGTCTGCGTCGAAGCACAACACGACGTTCTTCATGATCGACCCCGCCCCCCGACGTGACTCAAACGATCTTCTCTATGAGTCTGGCAACCAAACGCCGCGATGTCTAGCGAATCTGCCATCTTGGGCTGGAAGTAACGACGGATCCTTGGGAGTGTGCGAGTTTTGGCGACGGAATCAGTCGTCGCGTGCGGCTACTGCAAGGGCAATTCGACGCCAGGGCTCGCGGGATCGGCCCGTAACAGGATCGAATCCGGTTCGGTGCCCACCGGCACGTCGTACACGAGCGGAGTCTCCACCTGGCTACCCGGCGCGATGTCGGCGACGGTGCCGCCGAGGAAGGCGGTCGCCGTGTCGTCGAGAGGGAAGGTCTGCCCAGCGGCGCTCAACTGCTGGAAGGTGGCCACGAAGGTGAGCGGCGAGGTACCGGTGTTGGACACGTTGAGATGGACCACGTAGTACATGCCGTCCGCAGCCGTCTCGACGGAGTCGCTGACGGTCGAGGTGATGGTGTCGCCGGTCTCGGTGCTCGCGACCGAGAAGGAGTAGTCGCCGTCGCTGCCCTGGGCGCCGGTGGGCGGCGGCAACGGCGCCTCGGTCTCTGAGGACTCGGTTGCCGTCTCCGACGTCGTGGTCTCGCTGGACGACGTCGCCGACTCCGACGACGTGGCTTGCGACGCGGTCGTCGCCGGTTCGTTCTTGCCAATCACCACGAACGCGATCACCAGAACGATGGCCAACAGGATGGCCGCCGCGCCGGCGATGATTCCGATGACCAGCTTCTTGTTGGGGCCTTCACCGGATGGGCCGCCCGGCTGGCCAGGCGGTGGCACGAACGACGCTGCCTCGTGGGACTGAGTTGGCGGCGCATCCCACGACGGCGGCTCGTAGGAAGGTGATTCGTAGGACGGCGGCTCGTAAGGGGTGGTCGGATGGGTGTCGTACGGCTGGCTCGGCGTTGGGGTGTACGACCCGGCGAGCGGTTCCTGCCCGGGATCGGGGGCGCGGTGGGCCCCCGCGTGTGGCTGCTCGCTCGAGGGGAACACGTCGGCCGGGGGAGTAGGTGGTTGCGGTGCGGGTGACTCGAACGGAGTGGGTGGCGCGACGGCGGGAGTGCGGTGCTCGGTCCAGCCTGCGCCGTCCCAATATCTCAGGCCAGTCGGGTCTTCAGGGTCCGGATACCAATCGGCCGGTGTGGGCATCGCACAGTCCTCCCCCAGGTATGCGCACCGCACGCGCGGCGAACCAAAAATAGCGCAGGCCGTCAGCCAACGCGCTACTTCGGAGCAGGCAAACCTCCTGCGTCAGCCGCCCATCGCCATGCGCCACTGGTCCAGATTGCTCGCCCGGTACACGTAATTGGACCGGCGCACCTCCGACAGCGAGGCGCTGGGCTCGGCCGAGTACCAATGCCCAGGAAACACCGTCGGATCCCCTGGCAACTTTGCGAGCGCCTGCAGGCTGCGGAACATGTCGTCGACGTTGCCGCCGGGGAAGTCGGTGCGCCCGCACCCCTCCAGGAAG
>NZ_JBOGDD010001283.1:0-3207 GCF_050701675.1 Mycobacterium sp.
GACGTGGAGCGCGAGTTCACCCGGTGTTCGCGACGCTGTTCCCCGGTGGTGAGGGCCGCCTCATCCTGACCAACCCCGACGACATGCTCACCACCGGCATCGAGGTCGAGGCCAGGCCGCCCGGCAAGAAGATCAAGCGGCTCTCGCTGCTGTCCGGCGGGGAGAAGTCGCTCACGGCGGTGGCGATGCTCGTCGCGATCTTCCGCGCCCGCCCGTCACCCTTCTACGTCATGGACGAGGTCGAGGCCGCGCTCGACGACGTCAACCTGCGACGCCTCATCAGCCTGTTCGAACAGCTCCGAGAGGTGTCGCAGCTCATCGTCATCACCCACCAGAAGCCCACGATGGAGATCGCCGACGCACTGTACGGCGTCACCATGCGCGATGACGGCATCACCACCGTGATCTCGCAGCGGATGCGCGGTCAGGAACTCGTCACCGCCACCTGACGGTCATCGAGCGCGATGCACCCTGCGACAATGGCGTCGTGTCACAAGGTCAGTTGATAACTCTGTGGATCGCCCTGGCGGTCATCGCCGTTCTCGTCATAGCGGCGGTGGTCGTCGGTCTGGTGCGCTACCGGCGACGACGGATCAGCCTGTCATCGCCCGACACCGCCACGCAGGTCGACAAGTCCGGCGGCTACACCGCGTCCTCGACCATCTCCTTCACCAAGTCGACGGACACCATCGAACCTCCGCCCGCCCGGGTGGACACCCCGCTGGACGTCGGGGGCCTACCCGCCGTCGGGGATGACGCGACCATCCCGCGGGACGCACCCAAGCGAACCATCTCCGACGTGCGACTGCCCGAACCGGAGGCCCCAGAGGCTCCCGTGATTCCCGACGCCGTCCCGGCCGAGCCGGAACCCGTGGTGGAAGCCCCCGAGGCGCAGGAGATCGAACCGATCGCCCCGCCCGACGGCAGACTCGAACGCCTCCGCGGACGGCTCTCGAAGTCCCAGAACGCACTTGGCCGCAGCATGCTCGGCCTGCTCGGCGGCGGTGACCTCGACGAGGATTCCTGGGAGGCCGTCGAGGACACCCTGCTCATCGCGGACCTCGGTCCCGTCGTCACCGAATCGGTGGTCAGAGCGCTGCGCGCCAGGATGGCCGCAACCAGCGTGCGGTCCGAGGCCGACGCCAGAGCGGTGCTTCGCGACGTCCTCATCAACGAGCTGCGACCCGAGCTCGATCGCTCCATCAAGGCGCTGCCGCACGACGACAAACCGTCGGTGCTGCTCGTCGTCGGCGTCAACGGAACGGGTAAGACGACCACCGTCGGCAAACTGGCTCGCGTGCTCGTCGCCGACGGCAGGCGCGTCGTGCTCGGCGCGGCGGACACGTTCCGCGCGGCGGCTGCCGACCAGTTGCAGAGTTGGGCATCGCGGGTCGGCGCCGAGGTGGTGCGTGGTGCGGAGGGCGCCGATCCCGCGTCGGTGGCCTTCGACGCGGTCGATCAAGGCATCGCCACCGGGGCAGACGTCGTGGTGATCGACACGGCAGGCAGGCTGCACACCAAGACCGGTCTGATGGACGAACTGGGCAAGGTCAAGCGGGTCGTGACCAAGCGCGCCGTCGTCGACGAAGTCCTTCTGGTGCTGGATGCGACCATTGGCCAGAACAGCCTTCCACAGGCCCGCGTCTTCGCCGAGGTCGTCGACATCACCGGGGTGGTTCTGACCAAGCTGGATGGTACGGCCAAGGGCGGCATCGTCTTTCGCGTGCAACAGGAGTTGGGCGTGCCGGTCAAGCTGGTCGGACTCGGGGAGGGCCCCGATGACCTCGCACCGTTCGAACCCGCCGCGTTCGTCGACGCCCTGCTCGGCTGACGGTCTTGCACCGGCCTGACGAGGCGATTAACACCGACGAAACGAAATAGGCCGATCCGTTCACGTGAGCGAAACACGCACGGCTCATTGGCGAAACAACGAGTGCGCAAAGTCTTGGCCTAGGTCATCGGTGACTAACCGTGGCATGGGCGAAGGAGGAAACTGGGAGTGGACGGATTTCCGATATTGGGTGCGCCGGACACCGGTGACACCGCATGGATGTTGGCTAGCGCCGCACTCGTGCTGTTGATGACACCTGGACTCGCCTTCTTCTACGGCGGCATGGTCCGCGCCAAGGGCGTGCTGAACATGCTCATGATGAGCATCAGCTCCATGGGCGTCGTCACCGTGTTGTGGGTGCTCTACGGCTACTCGATGGCCTTCGGCAACGACAAGTTCAACCTGTTCGGTGACCCGACGCAGTACTTCGGGCTCAAGGGAGTCATCGGCGGCAACGCTGCCGCAGCGGTCGTCGCGGATCCGAGCGCCGGGGTCGAAGCGGCCGACGCGATCACCATCCCACTGGCGGGCACCATCCCGATGTCGGTCTTCGTGGCCTTCCAGCTCATGTTCGCCATCATCACCGTGGCGCTGATCTCCGGTGCGGTCGCCGATCGCCTGAAGTTCAGCGGCTGGCTGCTGTTCTCCGGCCTGTGGGTCACGGTCGTCTACTTCCCGGTGGCGCACTGGGTTTTCGCCTTCGACGGGTTCACCGGTGAGAAGGGCGGCTGGATCGCCAACAAGCTCGCCGCGATCGACTTCGCCGGTGGCACGGCGGTTCACATCAACGCCGGTACGGCAGGCTTGGTCCTGGCGATCATCCTCGGCAAGCGCAGGGGCTGGCCCGGGACGCCGATGCGACCGCACAACCTGCCGTTCGTGATGTTGGGTGCGGGCCTGCTGTGGTTCGGCTGGTACGGGTTCAACGCGGGATCTGCCGTCGGCTCCAACGGTTTGGCCGGTTCGACCTTCGTCACCACGACCGTCGCCACCGCCGCCGCCATGCTCGCCTGGCTGCTCACGGAGAAGATCCGGGACGGTCACGCCACCTCGCTCGGCGCGGCCTCGGGTATCGTGGCCGGTTTGGTCGCGATCACCCCATCCTGCTCATCGGTGAATGTCGTTGGCGCACTGGTGATCGGCGTCGTCGCTGGCGTGCTGTGCGCACTGGCGGTCGGCCTGAAGTTCAAGCTCGGCTTCGACGACTCCCTCGACGTGGTCGGCGTCCACCTGGTCGGTGGTCTCGCAGGCACCCTGCTGGTCGGCCTGGTCGCCGCTCCCGAGACGGGCGCCGGTGTCACGGGCCTGTTCTACGGCGGTGGATTCGACCAGCTGTGGAGGCAGGCAGTCGGTGCCGGTGCGGTGCTGCTGTATTC
>NZ_JBOGDD010001284.1:0-10369 GCF_050701675.1 Mycobacterium sp.
CTGCATGCCCAGGACAAATGGGTGATGCGGACCCGGCTGGAGGCGCTCGGCGCTCCAGTGCCGCGATTCGGTGCCGTGAACGGCGTTGACGACGTCGACGCGTTCGTACGGCGTATCGACGGGCCCGTCGTCATCAAGACCATCCGCGGCGGATACGACGGCCGTGGCGTGGCGATGGCCGACGATCTGGCACAGGCCAGGGGGATCGCCGAGCGATACCTGGCCGACGGCGTGCCCATCCTGATCGAAGAGCGCGTCGCCATGCGACGAGAGCTGTCGGCACTGGTTGCCCGCTCGCCGTTCGGGCAGGGCGCTGCGTGGCCGGTGGTGCAGACCGTGCAGCGCGACGGGATCTGCGTCGAGGTGCTGGCCCCCGCGCCCGCATTGCCCGTGACGCTCGCTGCCGATGCCACCCGGTTGGGGTTGCGCCTGGCCGACGAGCTTGGCGTGGTCGGCGTGCTGGCCGTCGAGCTGTTCGAGACCGAGGCGGGTGGGCTGCTGGTCAACGAACTGGCGATGCGCCCACACAACTCCGGGCACTGGACCATGGACGGCGCCCGCACTAGCCAATTCGAACAGCACCTGCGCGCCGTTCTCGACTATCCGCTGGGAGACACCGCGCCGTTCGCCCCGCTGACGGCGATGGCCAATGTGCTCGGCGCTCCTCGGACTCCGGACGTGACCATGGACGAGCGCGTGCACCATCTGTTCGCCAGGATGCCCGACGCGAAGGTGCACCTCTACGGCAAGGGCGAACGTCCCGGCCGCAAGATCGGCCACGTCAACATCGTCGGCGAGACCACCGGCGATGCCGATGACGAGGGTTATGTCGCGGAGGTTCGTGAGCGCGCTGTCCGGGCTGCACACTGGCTATCGCACGGGGAGTGGACGGACGGATGGGATTCGCATGGATAGCGGTACTTCGAGCGCCCGCGTCGGCGTCATCATGGGCAGCGACAGCGACTGGCCGGTGATGCAGGACGCCGCGGAGGCGCTCGCCGAGTTCGACATTCCGTTCGAGGTCGGCATCGTCTCGGCGCATCGCACGCCCCAGCGGATGCTCGACTACGCCCGCACCGCGGCTGACCGCGGCATCGAGGTGATCATCGCAGGTGCGGGCGGTGCCGCCCATCTGCCGGGGATGGTCGCCTCGGCGACACCGCTTCCGGTGGTCGGCGTGCCGGTGCCGCTGGGCAGGCTCGACGGGCTGGACTCCTTGCTGTCGATCGTGCAGATGCCCGCCGGGGTGCCGGTGGCGACGGTGTCGATCGGCGGGGCGCGAAATGCAGGGCTGCTGGCCGTGCGCATCCTCGGTGCCACGGACCAGGGGCTGCAGGCCCGCATCCGCGAGTTCCAGCGACAGCTGGAATCGACGGTGCTGGCCAAGGATCAAGCGCTGCGCGACCGCTTACTGGGGGAGTAGCGGCGGTAGTAGTAAAGTTACTGGCGAGTAGCAAGGAGTCCCCGATGTCCATCGGCAACCCGTCGTTCGACGCCTTTCAGCTGTCCGACGAACACATTGAGATGCGCAAGGTCCTTCGGGATCTGTGCGACAAGGAGATCGCGCCGTACGCGGCTGACGTCGACGAGAAGGCCCGGTACACCGACGAGGCACTCGCTGCCTTGAACTCGTCGGGCTTCTCGGCGATCCACATTCCGGAGGCGTACGGCGGTCAAGGTGGTGACTCGCTCGCGGCGTGCATCGTCATCGAAGAGGTTGCCCGAGTGTGTGCCTCGTCGTCGTTGATCCCGATCTGCAACAAGCTCGGCACCATGGGCATGCTGCTGAAGGGGTCCGAGGAACTCAAGAAGCAGGTGCTGCCCTCGATCGGGGCTGGCGAGGCGACCGCCTCCTACGCGTTGTCCGAGCGGGAGGCCGGCAGCGATGCGGCGGCGATGCGCACCCGCGCCCGTGCGGACGGCGACGATTGGGTCCTCAACGGTTCGAAGTGCTGGATCTCCAACGGTGGTCACTCCACGTGGTACACGGTGATGGCGGTGACCGACCCGGACAAGGGCGCCAACGGCATCTCGGCGTTCGTGGTGCATGCCGAGGATCCGGGTTTCAGCGTCGGGCCCAAGGAGAAGAAGATGGGCATCAAGGGCTCGCCCACCACCGAGCTGTACTTCGAGGACTGTCGAATCCCTGGCGACCGCATCATCGGGGAGCCAGGAACGGGATTCAAGACGGCGTTGGCCACGCTGGATCACACCCGCCCGACGATCGGCGCGCAAGCCGTCGGCATCGCGCAGGGTGCGCTAGAGGCATCGATCGCCTATACGAAGGAGCGCAAGCAGTTCAAGAAGTCGATCAGTGACTTCCAGGCGGTGCAGTTCATGCTTGCCGACATGGCGATGAAGATCGAGGCCGCGCGCCTGATGGTCTACAGCGCCGCAGCGCGGGCAGAGCGCGGGGAGCCGAACCTCGGCTTCATTTCCTCGGCCGCCAAGTGCTACGCCTCCGACGTGGCCATGCAGGTGACCACCGACGCCGTGCAACTGTTCGGCGGCTACGGCTACACCGTCGACTTCCCGGTCGAACGGTTCATGCGCGATGCCAAGATCACCCAAATCTACGAGGGCACTAACCAGATTCAGCGGGTCGTGATGTCCCGCGCGCTGTTGAAGTAGAGCGTCGGGCTACTCCAGCCTCGCGGTGACCTTCTCGGCCTCGGCGCGGCGCGCCAGCGCTTCGGTGTCGGGGTGTGCCACTTGGACCAGGGATCCGCCCGCCACCAACACTGCGAGCACGTGGTCGATCATCGCCTCAGCGGTGTCCCAGGCCTTCGACGAGAGCACTCGGCTGGCAGGGGTGAAGCCCTGGGCGGTGGCCGAACTGGTTGCGGCGGAGAGGGTCTCCGCGACCGATCGGCCGTCCAACGCGGGTCCGGGGTTGCGTTCGGGGGTGATCTGGTCGCCGTGTGCGCGCACCGACGTGGCGTAGTCGGTGACGCCGAATGGGACGTCGGGAACCGGTCGGCCGAAGGCGTCGAGCGACAACACCACGACTTCGCCGGCCTGTCCGACCGCAGCGTCGGCCTCGTCCAGGCGGTCCACCGTACAAAAGGCAACGTCGCATTCAGATTGTCCTGCAACTACTTCTGCGCCGACGTACCAAACGCCGAGCATGACGCCCAATGTCTGCCAGTGCGGAGGCAGCAAGATGGCCACCCGACTGCTCGGGCTTGCACCGAGCTCGTCGCGCAGCAGGTTTCCCGTCTTCGCGGCCCAATTGGCCAGCGTCACCGTGGAGAGCTCGATCCGCTCACCCGTTGCGTCGTCGTAGTAGGTGATCCGCGGCGCAGACGCGACGGCGAGCAGCGGGTCCATCACTGCCGAGCTGAGGTTCGTCAGTTCACGCACTCCGGGCCGTCCGTGCCTGCCGTCATGATGGTTGGTGGCTGTGGAACCGCATCGGTGGTCTGGGCCGCTGCCTGGTCCACGGTATCCCCAGAGGCCTCGGTCGAATCGCCGGTCGAGGTCTCGGAGCCGAGGCCAGATCCGGGGCCGGTGTAGTCGCCGGCGAGCATCACCTTGACCGCACCCGGCGCCAGCGACGGATCCTCGACGATCGGCAGGTTGCCCAGCTCCTTCGAGACTGCTTGGGCGCCAAGGTCGTCGGTCTTCGCCGCTCGAACCTGGCTGCTCGCCACCCGGCCCTCCTCGTTGTTGCCGACGTTGCCAGCGGTGAAGCCCTTACCGGTCAACACCTCCGACACCGACGCGGCGAGTCCGTTGATGTCGCTGTCGTTCACCACGTCGGCGGTGGTCTTGCTCGGGGAATAGGCGACGACGTCGGTCTTGCCCTCATCCTGCTTCTGTAGAAGGCCCGCGATGAACTCCTGCACCTGTGCCGGATCCACCCGAACGACGCTCTGCATGCCGTCGTCGCTCCAGCCGTCCTCCTGGAGGACCGGAATGGTGGCGAAGGCGACGTTGCCCCCCGCCAGTTTCTGCATCTGCGTGACGAAGTCCATGATGTCCCATCCGTCGGAGAGCACGACTGAACGCTGCACGGCGTCCTGAAGTCGGTTCAGCGTCGATGGACTGGACAGCGTCTTACCCGAAATGACCTGGTGGGCAAGGGATGCCATGACGGTCTGCTGGCGTGTCACCCGGTCGAGGTCACCGCGGGGCAGGTCGTGTCGCTGCCGGACGAAGCTCAGGGCCTGCGGGCCGTCGAGCTTCTGTTTCCCTGCCGGAAAGTCCGCACCGGACAAGGGTTCGTAGACGGCGTCCTTGAGGCACACGTCGACGCCGCCGAGTGCGTCCGTGATGAGCGAGAAGCCGAGCAGCCCGATCTCGGCGTAGTGGTCGACGGTGACGCCGGTGAGGTCGGCGACGGTCTTGATCAATGCCTCCCGGCCCGCTTCCGTGGCCTTCGGCTCGGCAGTCGCTGGGTCCTCGCCCTGTACCTCGACGAGTTCCTTCATCTTCTCGAGCTTGACCTGACCGAATACGCCGTTGATCTTGGTCTTGCCGAGGTCGTCGGGGGCTTCGACGTAGGAGTCGCGGGGGATCGAGATCGCCGTGGCGGACGTTCCGTTGTTGGGGATGCGGACCAGGATGATGGTGTCGGTGTTGGTCGACACGTCGTCGCCCGCGCGCAACGTGGCGAGCTCATCGGCGGACAACGGATTGCCGTGAGCGTCGGTCCTGCTGTCCATGCCGACGAGCAGGATGTCGATCGCACCGTCGTCGCCGCCACCGCCGAGGGCGGCCGAAGAGACGTGATTGATGCCGTTCTCGAACGACCGGATCTTTCCCCACGCGACGCCAGTGCCGATGACGATCACCGCCGCCACGACCACGGCGATGACGCGAGAAACACGACCTGGCATCTGCCCAGGCTACTGGCGAGTCGCCCGATGGGGCGTTAGCGCTCCTCGGCGTGCCAGACTCTTCAACCATGTCGAGGAGTTTGGTGATCATCGGTGCAGGAGGACTCGTCGGGCGAAGACTGACGGCTGAGGCGGGGCGTCGCGGCCACCAGGTATTGGCGCTGACCTCGGCACAATGTGACGTCACCGACCCGACCGCGCCGGAACATCATGTGAACTCCGGTGACGTGGTGATCAACTGCGCCGCCTACACCAAGGTGGATCAGGCCGAGGCCGACGAGGCTGCGGCCCGCGCCGTCAACGCCACAGGAGCCGAGAACGTGGCACACGCCTGTGCCCGCGCCGGAGCCGAGCTGATTCACATCTCGACCGACTACGTGTTCGGCGGAGCGTTCGGCGACGCGCCTCCTCACCCCTATGAGATCGACGACGAAACCGGACCGCTCGGCGTCTACGGCCGCACCAAGTTGCAAGGTGAGTTCGAGGTGCTCTCGGCGATGCCCACCGCCCACGTCGTGCGGACCTCCTGGATCTACTCGGGCGCCGAGGGCGGCAGCGACTTCGTCTCCGTCATGCGACGACTGGCGGGCGGAGACGCTCAGGTCGACGTCGTCGCCGACCAGGTCGGCTCACCGACCTACGTCGGCGACCTCGTCCAAGCCCTCCTTCAGGTGGCCGAGGAACCGATAGAGGAATCAGTCCTGCATGCGGCGAACCAGGGCGAGACCAGTCGGTACGAGCAGGCGCGTGAGGTGTTCGAGCTCGTTGGCGCCGACCCGGACCGCGTGCGGCCAGTCGGCAGCGACCTCCACCCGCGGCCAGCTCCAAGGCCGCCCTACTCGGCGCTCTCTGGGCGCCTTTCGGCGGCGGCCGGACTGAGCGAGCTGCCGCCATGGCGGGATGCGTTGCGCTCGGCGCTGTCAGACCAGCCGCGCTGAATCCCCGCGCTGACTGTGACGGGACGCACCACCGCCTCGACGGCGGTAGGACGCCATTACCCTCGACGCCGTGACTGACGAACTGATCGTGGTGACGGTGACCTATTCACCGGGTCCGCACCTCGACCGGTTCCTCGCCTCCCTCGGCCATGCCACTGAACGGCCGGTGACGGTCGTGATGGCGGACAACGGCTCCACCGACGGCGTTCCCGAGGAGGCGGCGCGGCGCTACCCGAATGCGCGGCTTCTGCACACCGGCGCCAACCTGGGTTACGGCTCGGCCGTCAACCGGGCGGTGGCCGAGTACGTGACCGGATCGGACGACGCGAACGTCGACGGCCCGGAGTTCTTCATCGTGGCCAATCCCGACGTGGTGTGGGGTCCAGGCAGCATCGACCAGCTGCTCGACGCCGCCGAGCGCTGGCCGCGCGCTGGGTCGCTGGGACCGTTGATCCGCGATCCCGACGGTTCGGTCTACCCGTCGGCACGCCACCAGCCGAGCCTGATCCGTGGCGGCATGCACGCCGTCGTCGCCCCGCTGTGGAAGTCCAACCCGTGGACGGCGGCATACCGGCAGGAGCGGCTGGAGCCCAGCGAACGTCCCGTCGGCTGGCTGTCGGGGGCGTGTCTGCTCCTCCGGCGCCACGCTTTCGACGCGATCACGGGGTTCGACGAGCGCTACTTCATGTACATGGAGGACGTTGACCTCGGCGATCGTCTGACGGAGGCCGGCTGGGAGAACGTCTACGTGCCGTCGGCGGAGGTGCTCCACGACAAGGGGCACTCGACGGGCCGCGACCCCGCCCGCAACTTGGCTGCCCACCACACCAGCACCTACACTTTCCTGGCTGACCGGCATCCTCGCTGGTGGCAGGCGCCGTTGCGCTGGACCATCAGATCGGCCCTCGCGGCGCGGGCGGGGTTGGTGGTCGGCAACTCCCGGCGGAAGATCGCGAAGGGGCGGCACTGAGCGCTTGCGCGAAGAGCGAAGGACGGCGATGAGCGCTTGCGCGAAGAGCAAAGGAAACAGCTGATGGCAAGTTCGGTGAATCCGGCAGAGGTCGATGCCGTCATACTGGTCGGCGGCCAGGGCACGCGTTTGCGACCGCTCACGTTGTCCGCTCCCAAACCCATGCTGCCGACGGCGGGTCTGCCCTTCCTGACGCATCTGCTGTCCCGGATCGCGGCGGCGGGAATCCAGCACGTCGTGTTGGGGACGTCGTACAAGGCCGAGGTGTTCGAAGCCGAGTTCGGCGACGGGTCCAAGCTTGGCCTGCAGATCGAGTACGTCGTCGAAGACGAGCCGCGCGGCACCGGCGGCGGCATTGCGAACGTGGCGTCGAGGCTTCGGTACGACACCGCGCTGGTGTTCAACGGCGACGTGCTGTCCGGCGCTGATCTCGGTGCCCTGCTGAACAGCCATCGCGACCGCGATGCGGATTTGACCCTTCACCTGGTGAGGGTCGGTGATCCGCGCGCATTCGGTTGTGTGCCAACCGATTCCGATGGTGCCGTCACCGCGTTCATGGAGAAGACGCAGGACCCGCCTACGGATCAGATCAACGCGGGTTGCTACGTGTTCAAGCGCGAGGTCATCGATCGGATACCCGTTGGCCGCGCGGTGTCGGTCGAGCGCGAGGTGTTTCCGGCGTTGCTCGCCGACGGTCTGAAGGTCTGTGGCTACGTCGACGCCACCTACTGGCGCGACATGGGCACGCCGGACGACTTCGTACGTGGCTCTGCCGATCTCGTCCGCGGTATCGCGCCGTCGCCCGCCCTGAAGGGCCACCGAGGCGAGGAGCTCGTCCACGAGGGTGCCTCCGTAGCGCCCGGCGCCCTTCTGATCGGCGGAACGGTGGTCGGGCGGGGCGCGGAGATCGGGCCCGGCGTGCGACTGGACGGCGCGGTGATCTTCGACGGCGCGCGCATCGAGGCCGGATCGGTGATCGAACGCTCGATCATCGGGTTCGGCGCCCGCATCGGGCCGCGGGCGCTGATCCGCGACGGCGTGATCGGCGACGGCGCACACATCGGTGCGCGGTGCGAGCTGCTCCGCGGCGCGCGGGTGTGGCCGGGGGTGCACATTCCCGACGGCGGCATCCGCTACTCGACCGACGTCTGAGCCGCCCGCGTCAGCTGGGTCAGTCCGTAGTCGGAGCCCGGCGGCAGATCGTTCAGCGGCCACCACCGAAGATCCAGTGATTCGTCGCTGATGGCGATCTGCGCATCCTTGGGCGCGTGGGCCACGAACTGAATGTCGAGATGGTGCGTCGGCACGCCCAACGAGCAGGTGAGAGCGTGCACGTGAATGGCCTTGGGCATCTCGTCGATGATCAACCCGTCGATACCGGACTCCTCGCTTGCCTCCCGTAGCGCTGCGGCGGCGATGTCTGCGTCGGACGTCTCGCAGTGGCCGCCGAGTTGCACCCAGCGGCCGAGCCGTGGGTGCAGCGTGAGCACGGTCGTGCTGGCGGTGTGATCGAGCACCAGTGCCGAGGCCGTGACGTGGCCAGGGACGCAGGCGCGTTCACACGCGTCGGGACGGGCGAGCACGAACGCCAGCACCGCGAGCCGCAAGGCGTCCTGCGCCGGATCGGCTGGCTGCCAATTGCGCAGGGTGTCGACCACCGAATCGTGCAGGCTCATCGGTACTGCCCGCTCATCGGACGATCAGCAGACCATCGGTCGGCGCCGGCTCGCGCGGTTCGGGCGGCTCCTCGGGATGGCCGATTGCGATGGCCCCCAACGGCGCCCAGTCCGGCGGGAGGTCGAGCCGTTCCCGTACCAGTTCGGCGGCGAAGATCGTCGATCCGATCCAGCAGCTGCCGATGTCACGGGCGGCGAGTGCCACCAGGAGAGCCTGCACCGCGGCGCCGGCGGCGACGGTGAACATGGTGGTCTCGGCGGCCGTCCTCTTCGCGTCGGGGTAGGCATGGGCGCCGTCGGGCACCATGAACGGGATCACCAGCTCCGGTGCGTCGTAGAGGATCTGGCCGCGCTCGACGCGCCGCTCGACGGCGTCGGCGGGCAAGCCATCGGCTTGCAGGTCCGCACGCCACGTCTCCCTCATGGTGTCCAGAAGTCCGATGCGGACGTCGTGGTCGCGGACCCACGCGAACCGCACCGGCCGCGTGTGGTGCGGGGCCGGCGCGGTGAGCGCCTCCGCGACGGCGGCCTCGACGACCGCGGGGTCGACGGGCCCCTTGCCGAACCGCCGGACCGAGCGTCGCAACAGCTGGGCCTGCAGCCGCCCTCGCTGCTCGCCCATCCGAATGGCCTCCTCGGTGCCGAGCCAGAAGAGGTCCTCCTCGCCCGCCCTGACGAGCGTGTGTCCGTTGGACCCGTCGTCGTGCAGAGCCAGGCCGCGGACGACTGCGACCGGTATGCCGGTCAGCTTGCCCTTGACGAGGTCTGCGGCCGCGGCGATCTCGTCGGCCACCGCGACCTCGGTCACGACCAGTTCGTTGCCGTGTGCGTCGTGTGCGCCGCCGTAACCGTGCAACACGGCCAGCCCCGCTGCCCCGATCGCGGTGTCGGTCTGGCCATTGCGCCAGGCCCGTCCCATCGTGTCGGTGACGACCACGCCGACGGTCACGCCGAGAAGGGACAGAAGCCTGTTCCGCAGGGTTGCCGCACTGCCGTCGGGATCGACTGGCAGCAGCGCCAATTCCGCAGAGTCGACATTGGAGCCGTCGACGCCCGCCGCCGCCTGGATCAGGCCGATCGCATTCTCGGTGATCGACGTCCGCCCCTTGCGGGCGACGACGCGGACCGCTTCGGCATCGACGAGCTTGCGGCGCAGGGCGTCCCGTTCCTCGGGATCCGTCGGTGCTGCCACGATCCGGCCCTCGCTCTTGGAGAGCACCTTGCTCGTCACCACGACGACGTCGTGGTCGCGCAGCCAGGGTGCCGCCGCGGCGATCGCCGCCGCCACGTCGTCGCCGGGGCGGAACTCGGGAAGGCCGGGTACGGGCAGGATCTCGACGGCCGCAGCGGCGCCGTGGTCCGCGGCCTCGCCGGGAGTCGTCACGCTCCCGTCCCGATGCCTGCGAGTTCCACTCCGCTGCGAACCATCTCGGCGGTGGCCAACGGAGAGGTCATCAACAGCGGGATGGCGCGCACGTCGACTCCGGCGATCGTTGCGGTGTCGCCCTCGTCGATGAGCCAGCCATCGAGTATGCCGGTGCCGGACCGCGCTCCGAAGTGAGCGCCGACGGCCTGCGACGAGGTTTCGACGCCGATGACGGAAAGGCATTCGTCGGCCATCCCGCGCAGCGCCCGCCCCGCGACGATGGGGGAGTAGCCGATGACGGGCGCCGCCGTGGACCGCAGCGCCCCACGGATTCCCGGCACGGCGAGGATCGCGCCGACGCTCACGACGGGGTTGGACGGCGCCAGCAGGACGACGTCGGCATCGGCGATGGATTCGAGCACACCGGGTGCGGCGGCGGCCTTGTCGGCGCCGACGAAGGCGAAGGAGTGCGTGGGGATCTGGGCCCGGTAGCGCACCCACCACTCCTGAAAGTGGATCGCGCGCCGGGACCCTTCAAGATCGGACTCATTCCGGTCTTGTTCGGGATCCGTTACGAC
>NZ_JBOGDD010001285.1:0-8111 GCF_050701675.1 Mycobacterium sp.
CTCGCGACCGAGGATGCGTCGTTCGCCGCCGAGGTGCCCGAACTGGCCGTCCGCGTCGACGAACTCGAGACCCGACTGAGTGACCTGCTTGCCCCGCGCGATCCGCACGACGCAGACGACGTCGTCATGGAGGTCAAGTCGGGGGAGGGTGGCGAGGAGTCGGCGTTGTTCGCCGCCGACCTCGCTCGGATGTACATCCGGTACGCCGAACGGCACGGCTGGAATGTCACGGTGCTCGACGAGACCTTCTCCGACCTCGGCGGCTACAAGGACGCCACGCTCACGATCGCCAGCAAGGGCGACGCGGCCGACGGCGTCTGGTCGCGTCTCAAGTTCGAAGGTGGCGTGCACCGGGTGCAACGGGTGCCGGTCACCGAGTCTCAGGGCCGCGTGCACACGTCGGCCGCGGGCGTGCTGGTGTACCCGGAGCTCGAGGACGTGGCTGCGGTGCAGATCGACGAGTCGGATCTGCGGATCGACGTCTACCGGTCCTCCGGCAAGGGCGGCCAGGGCGTCAACACCACCGACTCGGCGGTCCGCATCACGCACCTGCCCACCGGCATCGTCGTCACCTGCCAGAACGAGCGTTCGCAGCTGCAGAACAAGGCCCGCGCCATGGTGGTGCTTGCGGCCAGGTTGCAGGCTCTCGCCGAGGAGCAGGCCTCCGCTGACGCCTCGGCGGACAGGGCAAGCCAGATCCGGACCGTCGACCGCAGCGAGCGCATCCGCACCTACAACTTCCCCGAGAACCGGATCACCGATCACCGGATCGGGTTCAAGGCGCACAACCTCGACCAGGTTCTCGACGGCGATCTCGATCCGATGTTCGACGCGCTCGCCGCCGCTGACAAGCAAGCCAGGTTGCAGGAGACATGACACGCCTGCGGCAGGCCATCGACGAAGCCGCAGGCACGTTAGCGCAGGCAGGCGTCGACAGCGCGCACGTCGACGCCGAACTCCTCGCCGCGCACACCGCTCGGATCGACCGCGGCCTGCTGGCGTTCCACGAGCCCGACGAGCGCTTCTACGACAGCTACCGGAATCTCGTCGACGCTCGGGCGCGCCGGATCCCCTTGCAGCACCTGACGTCGTCGGCCGCCTTCGGAACGGTCGTCCTCGAAGTGGGGCCAGGCGTGTTCATCCCGCGCCCGGAGACCGAGTCACTGTTGGAATGGGCTCTTGGCCAACGGCTTTCACCAACGCCGGTGATCATCGATCTGTGCACCGGATCAGGGGCGCTCGCCGTCGCGCTCGCGGATGGCAGTCCGCGCGCTCACGTCGTCGCCGTCGAGGACTCCGCCGATGCGCTGGCGTATGCCCGGCGAAACTGCAACGGCCGCGACGTCGAACTCATCGCCGCCGACGTCACGGATCCAAGCCTGCTCGACGAGCGCGACGGTACCGTCGACCTGGTGGTGTCGAACCCGCCCTACATCCCCGATGGCGCGGCCCTGGAACCCGAAGTGGCCGAACACGAACCGGCCCACGCCTTGTTCGGCGGCCCCGACGGCATGCGGGTCATCGGCCCGATCGTGACGCTGGCCGCCCGCCTGCTCCGCCCCGGTGGCTTCGTGGGCGTCGAACACGATGACGACACCGCGGCACTGACCGTCGACCTCTTCGAATCCTCTGGCGCCTTCACCGACGTCACCTCGCGTCGGGACCTGGCCGGTCGCCCCCGGTTCGTCACTGCGGTGAGAAAGGGTTCAGGCTAGAGCGCATGACAGAGATGTTCGACTGCGCGGACACCGAACAGCGGCCCATCGGCATCGCTTCGGCGATCAGCGCGCTCAAGGGTGGGCGGCTCGTGGTGCTGCCCACCGACACCGTGTACGGCATCGGTGCCGACGCCTTCGACGGTGCCGCCGTCGCGGCCCTGTTGTCGGCCAAGGGGCGCGGTCGCGACATGCCCGTGCCCGTGCTCGTCGGGTCATGGCACACCATCGACGGTCTGGTGTACTCGGTGCCCGAGTCCGCCCGTCAACTCATCCGCGCGTTCTGGCCGGGAGCGTTGAGTCTCGTCGTTCAGCAAGCTCCGTCCCTGCAGTGGGACCTCGGCGACGCGGCGGGCACGGTGATGCTCCGCATGCCGCTGCACCCGGTGGCGATCGAACTCCTGCGCGAGGTCGGCCCGATGGCGGTGTCGAGTGCGAACATCTCCGGCCACGCCGCCGCCGTCACGGCCGCCGATGCGCGCGATCAGCTGGGTGACCTCGTCGAGGTCTACCTCGAGGCGGGGCCGTCCGCGCAGGGCTCGGCGTCGACGATCGTCGATCTCACGGGTGCGCAGCCGCGGGTGCTGAGGGAGGGGCCCGTCACGTCGGCGGCCATCGCCGACGTCCTCGGGCTCGAGGCCGAGACACTGACGGCCTGACGCCGAGACTCTCGCCAGCGAACGTTGGCGTGTCGAGGACGTCGTGGGTCTCAGGTAGGTCCAGTACATTTCACCGCGTGGAAGGCCTGCTCGCATTGTCGGACCGCGGTGCCGGCGTCCCCTTGCGCGAGCTTGCGTTGGTCGGGCTGACCGCGGCGATCATCACGTACTTCGCCACGGGCTGGGTGCGTGCGCTGGCCACCCGGCTCGGCGCCGTCGCCTACCCGCGTCAGCGTGACGTCCACGTGCAGCCGACGCCGCGCATGGGCGGCCTCGCGATGTACATCGGCATCGTCGCCGCCGTCCTGCTGGCATCGCAGCTGCCCGCACTGACCCGCGGCTTCGTGTACTCGTCGGGCATGCCTGCCGTGGTCGTGGCAGGCGGGCTGATCATGGCGATCGGGCTGATCGACGACAGATGGGGTCTCGACGCCCTCACGAAGTTCGCGGGTCAGATCACCGCCGCCAGCGTGCTGGTCACCATGGGCGTGGCATGGAGCGTGCTCTACATCCCGATCGGTGGCGTTGGCACCATCGTGCTCGACCAGGTGACGTCGATCCTGTTGACGCTGGCGCTGACGGTGTCGATCGTCAACGCGATGAACTTCGTCGATGGACTCGACGGACTCGCCGCAGGTCTTGGCCTCATCACGGCGGCGGCCATCTGCATCTTCTCCATAGGTCTGCTCAGGGACCACGGCGGCGACGTGCTGTTCTACCCGCCTGCGGTGATCTCGGTGGTGCTGGCAGGCGCCTGCCTCGGCTTTCTGCCACACAACTTCCACCCGGCGAAGATCTTCATGGGTGACTCCGGCTCGATGCTGATCGGCCTGATGCTGGCGGCGGCGTCGACGACCGCTGCCGGTCCGATCTCGCAGAACGCGTACGGAGCGCGGGACGTCTTCGCATTGCTCTCGCCGTTCCTGTTGGTCGTCGCGGTGATGTTCGTGCCCGCCCTCGACATGTTGCTGGCCATCGTGCGCCGCACGCGCGCGGGCCGCAGCCCCTTCAGTCCGGACAAGATGCATCTGCACCACCGGCTGCTGCAGATCGGCCATTCGCACCGGCGGGTGGTGCTGCTGATCTACCTATGGGTGGGCATCGTCGCTCTCGGTGCTGCGAGCACCATCTTCTTCGACCCTCGGTACACCGGTGCGGTGATGCTCGCGGCGATCGTGGTCGCCATCGTCATCACCCTCATTCCTCTGCTGCGACGGGGTAGAGAAGTTCCCAGCGAGCTGTCAGACTAGGCAGTACGACGCCAAGTAGTAGGACCCCGTTTAGGCCTGCCTACCATGTGGTACGGTGCTGGCAGAACCCGAAAAACCTCGCGGGTTGCCGGCCCGGCCCATCGGTTTGCACAAGCCGATCGGCGCCGATGTACGACCGACAAAGGGAGCTACCCCTTGGGTGATTCCAGCGCGATTGACGCCCTCCGATACGCTCGGGCGGCACGCACCGGATCATCGCTCGTCAAAGGGGACAGCTTCCGTGAAAGCGTGGATTGAAGGTGAGTCAGTGACGACGCCAGCGCAGGACGCGCCGTTGGTGTTTCCTTCCGTGGCCTTCCGGCCGGTGCGCCTCCTCATCGTATGCGTGGCACTCACCGGACTCGCCCTCCTGGCGTCCGGGTTCACCGGTCACATCTACTTCGGAGCCTTCTTCGGCCTCGGCCTCGGCCTGGGTTTGCTCAATGCGATGCTGGTTCGCCGTGCCGTCGAGTCAATCACGGCCGAGGACCATCCGCTGAAGAAGAAGATGGCGGTCAATTCGATGACGCGTTTGTTGGCCATCACCGCCATCGGTTTGACCATCGCCATCGTGTTCAAGAAGCATGACGGACTCGCCGTGCTCTTCGGGCTCGCGATCTTCCAGGCGGTGCTCGTGATCAGCACCAGCATCCCCGTGATGAAGAAGATCCGCTCCGACGGTCTGGACGTCCAGGAATCGGAATCGAAGGATAGAGCTGACGGCCAATGATTGAGACTGTTTCCGCCGAGGCGGCCATCCACGTCGGGGTCCACGAACCCCTCTGGCATCTGTTCGGCATGACGATCAACGGTGACACCGTGATCAGCACGACGATCGCCGCGGTCATCGTGATCGCGTTGGCCTTCTTCCTGAAGTCCAAGGTCACCTCCACCGGAGTTCCAGGCGGAGTGCAGCTGTTCTTCGAGGCCATCACCATTCAGATGCGCCAGCAGGTCGAGGCCGCGATCGGCATGAAGATCGCGCCGTTCGTGCTTCCGCTCGCCGTCACCATCTTCGTCTTCATTCTGGTGTCCAACTGGCTTGCGGTGCTGCCGGTGCAGTACGGCGGTTCCGACGGTGCCGCCGGCGAGCTGATCAAGGCGCCCGCTGCGGACATCAACTACGTGCTGGCGCTCGCCGCGTTCGTCTTCATTTGCTACAACGCCGCCGGGGTCTGGCGTCGTGGCGCCTGGGGCCATGCCAAGAAGCTGGTCAAGGGACACGTCACGCTGATGGCGCCGATCAACATCATCGAGGAACTCGCCAAGCCGATCTCGTTGGCGCTCCGACTCTTTGGCAACATCTTCGCCGGCGGCATCCTGGTGGCGCTCATCGCGATGTTCCCCTGGTACATCCAGTGGGCGCCCAACGCCATCTGGAAGACGTTCGACCTCTTCGTCGGTCTGATCCAAGCGTTCATCTTCGCGCTGTTGACGATCCTGTACTTCAGCCAGTCGATGGAACTCGATCACGACGATCACGACACCAAAGAGGAAGCACACCCCTAGCAAGTCCGAAGGACCCGCACGACCAGCAGCCCTGGTGGCACCACCACCAGTTACCAAGGAGGAATAAGGAATGGATCCAAACGCCCTCATCACGGCCGGTGCTCTCATCGGCGGTGGATTGATCATGGGTGGCGGCGCAATTGGCGCGGGCATCGGCGACGGCATCGCCGGTAACGCGCTGATCTCCGGCATCGCACGGCAGCCCGAAGCTCAGGGCCGGCTGTTCACGCCGTTCTTCATCACCGTCGGTCTGGTGGAGGCTGCATACTTCATCAACCTGGCTTTCATGGCGCTGTTCGTCTTCGCCACGCCAGGCCTGACCTAGTCCGTCGGCATGGGTGAACTGAGCGCAACGATCCTGGCGGCCAGCCAGGCGGCGGGAGAAGCGGGCGGGGGCAATAACTTCCTGATCCCCAACGGCACCTTCTTCGTCGTGCTGATCATCTTCCTGATCGTGCTCGGCGTGATCACGAAATGGGTTGTGCCACCGATCAGCAAGGTTCTCGCCGAACGGGAGGCCATGCTCGCCAAGACGGCCGCGGATGGCCGCAAGTCGGCCGAGCAGGTCACGGCCGCACAGGCCGATTACGACGCGGCGATGGCCGGGGCCCGTACGGAGGCTTCGTCGATCCGTGACGAGGCCCGGACGGCCGGTCGTCAGGTGATCGACGAGAAGCGGGCCGAGGCCAGCGGCGAGGTCGCGGAGACGGTGCGCGACGCGGATGCGCAACTGTCCGAACAGCGTTCGTCGACCGAGGCTGAATTGGACTCGTCCGTGGACGGTCTGTCCGCCACCCTGGCCAGCCGCATCCTCGGCGTAGACGTGAACTCGGGCGGGAGCCGCTAAATGTCGACATTCATCGGCCAGTTGATCGGATTCGCCGTCATCGTCTATCTCCTGTGGCGCTACGTCGTGCCGCCGGTCAAGGGCCTGATGCAGAAGCAGCAGGACGCGGTGCGCGCGGCACTCGCCGAGAGCGCCGAGGCTGCGCGGAAACTCGCCGACGCCGACGCGATGCACGCGAAGGCACTCGAGGACGCGAAGGCCGAGTCGTCGAAGGTCACCGACGAGGCCAGGCATGACTCCGAGCGCATCGCCAGCCAACTGCGGGATCAGGCGGGCATCGAAGCCGAACGGCTCAAGGCCCAAGGTGCACAACAGGTCCAGCTGATGCGGCAGCAGCTCATCCGGCAGCTGCGGCAAGGTCTCGGCGAGGGGTCGGTGCAGAAGGCCGACGAACTGGTGCGTGCCCACGTCGCCGAACCCGCCGCCCAGTCCGCGACGGTGGACCGCTTCCTCGACGAGCTCGACCAGATGTCACCCGCGACGGCGACCATCGAAACGGGTGCCTCGGCCAGGCTTCGTGCGGCCAGCCGGGCAGCGCTCGTTGCGCTCGGCGGCGAGTTCGACGAAGCGGCACGTGATCTCGACGCCGACGGGCTGAGCACCTTGGCCGATGAATTGGCGTCGGTGGTCAGGCTGCTCATCGCCGAGCCTTCGCTCGCCAAGCATCTCGCCGAGCCGACCGACGACCCCGCCCCCAAGGTGCGTCTGGTCGACAGGCTGCTGTCAGACAAGGTGGGCGCCCCCGCTGCGAGACTGGTCAAGACTGCTGCCTCGCAGCGGTGGTCGACCGAATCGGATCTCGTCGACGGTGTCGAGCACGCGGCCCGGCTCGCGCTCTTGAAGCGTGCCGAGGTCGAAGGCAAGGTCGACGAAGTCGAGGATCAGCTGTTCCGGTTCGGCCGTGTTCTCGACGCGGAGCCGCAGCTCGCCGCACTCCTTGGCGACTACACCACGCCGGTCGACGGTCGAATCGCACTGCTGGACAAGGTCATCGACGGTTCGGGTGTCGACGGCATCGCGGCAGCGCTGCTGTCGCAGACCATCGGACAGCTCCGCGGTGAGCGTGCCGACGAGGCCGTCGTCGATCTCGCCGAGCTCGCGGTGGCCCGTCGCGGTGAGGTCGTCGCGCACGTCACCGCCGCCGCCGAGCTCAGCGACGCCCAGCGAAACCGGCTCGCCGAGTTGTTGACCCGGATCTACGGACACCCGGTGTCCATTCAGCTCAACGTCGATCCCGAACTCCTCGGCGGCCTCTCCATCACCGTCGGTGACGAGGTGATCGACGGTTCCATCGCATCCCGCCTGGCCGCCGCGCAGACTCAGTTGCCGGACTGATCCGAACAGCCCTTCAAACCCAAAAGACCCGAATATCCATAGGCAGGAAGACGAAGAAACATGGCAGAGTTGACAATCTCCGCTGCTGACATCGAAGGTGCCGTCGAGGAGTACGTGTCCTCGTTTACCGCCGATACCCAGCGTGAAGAGATCGGCACGGTCATCGACGCTGGTGACGGCATCGCCCACGTCGAGGGCCTGCCCTCGGTCATGACCCAGGAGCTTCTCGAGTTCCCGGGCGGCGTCCTCGGCGTCGCGCTGAACCTCGACGAGCACAGCATCGGCGCGGTGATCCTCGGCGACTTCGAGAAGATCGAGCAGGGCCAGCAGGTCAAGCGCACCAACGAGGTGCTCTCGGTGCCGGTCGGCGACGCCTTCCTCGGTCGCGTGGTCAACCCGCTGGGCCAGCCGATCGACGCTCAGGGCGACATCGAGAGCGACACCAGGCGTGCGCTGGAACTCCAGGCGCCGTCCGTCGTGCAGCGCCAGGGTGTCGAGGAGCCGCTGCAGACCGGCATCAAGGCCATCGACGCCATGACGCCCATCGGCCGTGGCCAGCGCGAGTTGATTATTGGCGACCGCAAGACGGGCAAGACCGCCATCGGTATCGATGCCATCATCAACCAGCGCCACAGCGGCGTGAAGTGCTTCTACGTCGCGGTGGGCCAGAAGGAATCGACCGTGGCCGGCGTGATCGAGGCCTTGCGCAAGAACGGCGCCATGGATTACACCACCGTGATCCTCTCCGGCGCCAGCTCCCCTGCCCCGCTGCAATACGTCGCTCCTTATGCCGGCA
>NZ_JBOGDD010001286.1:0-5579 GCF_050701675.1 Mycobacterium sp.
GGTCACGTGGGGTCAATTGCGCTCGAGGTACCGCACCATCTATCCGGACGTCTACACGCCGCGGATTGCCGAACCGTCGTTGTACGCCAACGCCGTCGGGGCCTGGCTGTGGTCCGGACGTCGCGCCCCGATAACCGGCCGAGCGGCGTCGTCGATCCACGGTTCGCTCTGGGTCGACGAGCGGGCCCCGATCGAACTCTTGTGGCGCAACAACCGGCCGCCCCACGGGATCATCACTCGCAACGACCACTTCACCGACGACGACGTCGTCGAAGTGAACGACATGGCGGTGGCCACTCCGCAGCGAACCGCTTACGACCTTGGCCGCTACCTTCCCCGCTTGGCCGCAGTGACACACCTCGATGCCCTGTCCCGCGCAACCGGTCTCGCCGCGGACCACGTCGCGCCGCTGATCGACCGCTATAAGGGAGCCCGAGGTATTCGACGGTTGCGCCACGCCATCGACCTGATGGATGGCGGTGCGCAGTCTCCAAGGGAAACCTGGTTGCGACTCCTGCTCATCGACGCGGGATATCCACGACCGCGTACCCAGATCCCGGTAGTCGATGACTTCGGTGACGAGTTCGCCTGCCTCGACATGGGATGGGAGGACGTCATGATCGCCGTGGAGTACGACGGTGATCAACACCGGACCGACCGCATCCGTTACGCGTGGGACGTCAAGCGGCTCCGACGCATCCACGAGCAGGGTTGGCTGCACGTCAAGGTGATCTCGGAAGACCGGGCCGACGACGTGCTTCAGCGCGTCGCCCAGGCATGGGCGGCACGCCGAGGCAGCAGCTACGGCGACTAAACGGACACCTCAACGACAGGGAATGCTATTTCGGCGTAATTTGGGGCGTGGTCTACAGCGGGTCGCGGGCGACCGGACACGACATACACCGCGGGCCGCCGCGGCCGGTGCCGAGTTCTGAGGCCGAGATCGGTAGCACCTCGATACCCGAATCCGCGAGTCGCGCATTGGTTTCGGAGTTTCGCTCATAGGCGACCACCACGCCGGGCGCCAGCGCCAGGGTGTTGTTCCCGTCATCCCACTGCTCGCGCTCGGCGGTGACGGGGTCAAGGCCCGTGTCGATGACACGGAGCTTGTCGATGCCCATCGCGTCGGCGGCCGCATCGACGAAGGGGGCCGCGCTCTCGATCGTCACGCCGGACGCCTTGCTCCGAATCGTGAACGCCGACAGCGAGTCGACGATGTTCGGGTACATCACCACCGCGTCCACGTCGACCATCGTGCAGACCGTGTCGAGGTGCATCTGCGCTCGTTCCTGTGCGATCGGCACGGCCAACACGGTATGCGCCAGGCCGTCGTCGAACAGGCTGCGCGCCAACGCCTCCGCACCCGCCGGCGTCGTCCGCTCCCCCACGCCGACCGCGACCACGCCTGGCGCAAGCAGCAGCACGTCGCCTCCTTCGACGGGGGCCGAACGCGACTCGTACGCCCGCCGCACGCCAAGGAACCGCGGATGGTGCGCATAGATGAGGTCGGTCAGCGAGGTCTCGCGAATGCGCGCAGGCAGCGCCAGCGACGTAATCGCGACCCGCGGCCCGATCCAAAACGACGAGTCGCGGGTGAACAGCAGGTTCGGCAACGGATCGATGACGAAGTCGGCGTCGTGATGCATCCGCTGGACCAGCGACAGCTCACTGCCGAAGAACGGCAGCTCACTGAACGTCATGCCCGCCATCAGGATGCGTGCCAACGGTTCGACGTCGAGTGTTCGCAGGTAGGCCGAGAGTTCTTGCGCCAGAGGCAGTCCCAAGCGACGGGTGTCGACCGCCGCGGAAATGCCGTGCATCCTGGCGGCGCCACTGGCCAGCGCCTCGGTCAGCAGGTCGGCAAGCAACAACACCTCGACCCCACGCGATCGCAACAGCGATGCGAATGCGTCGTGCTCCTCCTGCGCACGCGCCACCCATGGCATTCCGTCGAACAGCAGCCGGTCGTTGTTGCGCGGGGTGAGACGCTGAAGTTCCGGCCCCGGGCGATGCAGGATCACGACCCGCAGCGTCCCCACCTCTGAATTGGCGCCCAGCGTCGTACCCGTCATGACTAGCACCGTAACCCGAATCCTCACCTCAACTATTGTTGAGGTCATGGACGTGCTCGAGCTGACTCCCGGCGAGATGAGCCATCGCAGTGGCGTGGCGGTATCGGCGCTGCACTTCTACGAGCGCGAAGGCTTGATCGCCAGCCGCCGCACGTCGGGCAATCAACGACGCTATGCCCGCGAAACCCTGCGCCGCGTGGCGTTCATCCGGATGTCGCAGCGCCTCGGCATCCCGCTGGCCCGCATCCGCGAGGCCCTGGGGTCACTGCCCACCGATCGGGTGCCAACCAGCAAGGACTGGGCGCGCCTTTCGGCGGGGTGGCGCACCGATCTCGACGAGCGGATCGTGCACCTGCAGCGCCTGCGCGACAACCTCGCCGGGTGCATCGGCTGCGGTTGCCTGAGCCTCAAGACGTGCATCCTGACCAATCCCGGCGACGTCCTTGCGCAACGTGGACCCGGCGCGACCAACCTGTGAATTCGAACGCCTGTGCGATAAACTCTCCTTCGTGGCAGACACCGGTCTGACGGTTCAAGGGGCGCTCTTCGACCACGACGAGCGGCGTGACTTGGGTGACGGCGCATGGATCGACGTCCGCGCGGGATGGTTTTCCGGCGCGGAGGACGTATTCGACGCGCTGGTGACGGACGTTCCGTGGCGCGCCGAGCGCCGTCAGATGTACGACCGGGTGCTCGACGTCCCCCGGCTGGTCAGCTTCCACGACCTGGTGTCCGAACCCGCGCCGCACCCGGCGGTCGCACGGTTGCGCGTGCGCCTCAACGATATCTACGCCCGCGAGTTGGGCGAGCCCTTCACCTCCGCGGGCCTCTGCCTCTACCGCGACGGCAGCGACAGCGTGGCCTGGCACGGCGACACCATCGGACGTAGCAGCACCGAGGACACCATGGTGGCGATCCTCAGCCTCGGCGCGACGCGGATGTTCGCGCTGCGTCCCCGCCGGGGCGGCCGCGCACTGCGGCTGCCCCAGAGCCACGGGGATCTGCTGGTGATGGGCGGTTCGTGTCAGCGCACGTGGGAACACGCCGTGCCCAAGACCTCGAAACCGACGGGCCCAAGGATCAGCATCCAATTCCGCCCACGCGACGTGCGTTAGGTGCCGCGCACCGCACCGACTGCGGCCGACAGCAGGTCGCGGGCCCGCTGCGTGTTCACCGGCGCCACTGGCTTATTGGGTTCGACGAGCGGGTTCGCGGTGACGATGACCATGAACGTCGAGAAGCTGGCGACGTAGTTGTAGAGCTCGCCGGTCGCGGGTTTGCCGTCGACCTTCGTCTGCACCACCCGATGGGTACCGAGCGTGCGGGCCCCATCGATCGCGGGCGACTCGACGACCTCGACCAGGCCGCGCGCGCCACCACCGGCGAACGCGACCTTCTTGCACGAATCGCCGGGGTCGGGCATCTGCAGTGGCTCGGACGTCTCCACCGCGATCACGATGAACCGATTGCCATCGCCCTCGGCCGTCGTCGCGGCCATGTTGCCCTTGAGTCCCGGCGGCACCACCAGGCCCGTCGCCGCCTTCGCACAGTCCGACGGATCGAACACCGCTCCTGACGGAACGGCTTGTGGCGCAAGCAGACGCGGGTCGATTCCGGTGGGCGCGACCGTGGACGTCTTGAACTCAGGCCCGAAACTGGACTTGACGTCGAGCACCTTGGCGATGTCCGCCTTCGAGCCGTCCTGGGCCGCACCACCCGAGCACGCGGCCAACACGAGCGCAGAGGCGAGGGCGAGCAGCGTCCTGAGCATCGCCGTCAATCTACCCGTCGGCGACCCGTCACCCGCGGACCGCCGCCACCGTCTTGACGAGCAGCTCCGACGCGAAGTCCGCGGACAGGGCAGGCCCCGCAACGCCTGGATCGGTGACCACCGCGACGTAGGCGACGTGCTCGCCCAGGTAGGCGATGAACGTGTCGGCGTGCGTGTGGGTTTCGGTGCCCCCCTCGACGACGGTGGTGGCGTCGGTCGCCATGCCAAGCGTCGTCGCGCCGTCGACGGCAGGCGGTCCGACGAGGGTGACGACGCCGCTGGTGTGCCCGGCCGACAGGGTCCAGGTGCCGCATGACGCCGCCAGCACCGGGTCAAGGCCTACGGATGCATCGGCCACCACGGCGTAGACGATGCCGCCGGGGCCGGAGGCGGACCAGCCGTTGACGGCTTCGTCGGCCCCGTCACCCGCCGGATCGGCGAGCGCACCGCAGTGGATCGGGTCCGCCGTCCACGCCTGACCGAAGCCCCACAGCGCCACCGGCGCAGCCCGACCGGACAGCCCGGCCACCTCGTAACCGTCGGGAAGATCGGAGCGGACGCGTTCCACCCGAGCCGGGTTCACCTCCGCCGGTGACGGCGACGGCGACGGCGACGGCGACGGCGAAGCATCCGAAGTAGGCGGTGACGGGGGCGCGGCAGCCTGGCCGCACGCCGCGCACAGCACGATCACGACGCATGACGCGAAGACGCGCATGAGCCGTTGGTACCACGGCGACGACGACGGGCGCCGACAACGCGGGAAGACACGCCGCACTCACCGAAGTGGTGGTGCCGGTCGGCTCGGATTCTGACCGTCAGCGTCAATTGACGTGTACTTTCAGTTTGCCGACCGCAGGCTCTCACCCGCTTCCCTCGTCAGGAGAATTCATGAGAACGCACACCATCGCGGGTGGCGCCGCCGTCGCCCTCGTCGCTCTGGGGATGGCGCTGGCAGGTTGCGGGTCGGACTCGAAGACCACCGCGAGTTCCTCCTCGGCGGCGACCAGTAGTAGTGCGTCGAGCAGCAGCGCGGCGCCGTCCCCGACTGCATCCGCGCCGGCCGCGGGCGCGAACCCGACGATCGCCGACTACATCAAGGAGAACGGCATCACCGAGACCCCGGTCAAGCGCGGGGATCCGGGGGCGCCGACGATCGATCTGCCGACCCCAACGGGCTGGGCCGACGCCGGCCCCAAGACTCCGCAGGGGGCATACGGCGCGATCGTGTCCACCGACCCGTCGATGGGCGCCGATCCGCCGTCGATCGTCGCGGTCCTGTCCAGGCTGACGGGCAACGTCGATCCGGCCAAGATCTTCCAGTACGCGCCTGGCGAATTGAAGAATCTGCCGGGGTACGAGAGCGCGGGCGACGGGAACAACGCGAAGCTCGGCGGGTTCGACGCCTTTCAGAGCGGCGCCACCTACGTCAAGGACGGCGCCAAGCGACTCATCGCCCAGAAGACCGTCGTCATCCCGGCCGGCGACGGCAACGGAGTCTTCGTCCTGCAACTCAATGCAGGCGGCACCGAAGATCAGATCGCGCCCCTGATGGACGCCACGTCGCAGATCGACGAGAAGACGACGATCACGCCATAGGCCGCGTGGGACCATTGGTCCAGTGGACCTCTTCAATCGCGCGGACGGCGCTTCAGTCGTCGTGTCGCCAGGGATCGTCACGGCGCGGCAGACGGTCCAGGCGACGGTCACCACCGACAAGCCGATCGACGAGGTCAGAT
>NZ_JBOGDD010001287.1:0-3577 GCF_050701675.1 Mycobacterium sp.
CCCCTCGGGCGGCACTGCTCGATTCTTCATGGCCCAGCCCTCAAGCGGCTAAGCAACATCCATGAGCCTCCGGCTCCGCCTGTTGCTGTCCCAGAACCACCGGAGCTGCCCCAGTAGCCCTACTCAGGCGTGCAACTCCGTTATGTCAGACGGCAACACGACTCGGGTGACATCGGTCAGGTCTGCTCGAATGCCCTTCCACGATGGGTGCCGCAGCAGGCCCCGCAGCTCGCGATACTCGATGTCGCCGATGGTCTCGGCCCTGACCCACCGGGCGTTCCGGGCGATGGCTGCGGGGATGTCGCCGTCGAACGGTGAGGAGAGACTGGCGAGCGGGGCCAAGTAACGGGTGAGGATGCGGCGGTGGGCCGCGCTGATGCCCGCGCCGACGGGACCGCAGAACCTCAGCCGTCCCTGGTCGTCGTGTGCACCGACCAGCAGTGCCCCGATGGTGCGGTGATTGGGTCCTTCGCCGGGAAGCCACCCGCCAATGACGAACTCACTCCGCAACCGATGGCAGGTCTTGATCCAGTCCTTCGACCGCACACCGGGGAGGTACAGCGAGTCGAGGCGCTTGGTCACGATGCCTTCGAGCCCCGTCTCCGCCGACGCTGCCAGAACCATGGACGGGTCTGTCGCGACCCAGTGATGCGGGAATTGGATCACAGAGCTTTGAGCGGCGGCGGCGACGTCAGCCAGGATCTCGCGTCGCTCGGCATACGGGTGGTTGGTTACGTCCTGGCCGTGGTGGCGTAGGACGTCGAAGGCGAAGAATCGCACCGGCACCGCCCGGAGCAGATCGACACTGGGTCGGCGACTGTGCGGCCACCGCCTCTGGAGGCGTTCGAAGGACGGGATGCCTTTGGTGTCAAGGGCCACGATTTCCCCGTCCAGGATCACGGACCGGTCCACGGCACCAGGGAGAGCCGAGGCGATCTCGGGGAACGTGCGCGTGACATCGGCACCGTTGCGGCTCAACAGCGTGACGCGGTCGTGGTCGAGGATGGCGATCCCACGCTGCCCGTCGAACTTGGCCTCGACTGCGAACTCGTCGAACCGCGATGGCGGCTGGCCCGGAGTCGCGAGCATCGGTAGATACATTCCGGACGCCATCAGCGACAACGCCTGAAGTGGTGCATCCTGCCCAGAATAGTGACGGCGCAGCCGTTCAGTGGTCGCCAAGGAGAGAGGACGCAATTAGGACAGCGCGCCGGTGCCAGGGGATGATCCCGCAGCCTAGGGCGGGTAGCGCTGCGGGGTCCTGTCGTTGCAAGGACATGGCCCCCGGCCAGACGACCGGGGCCTTCACGCATGGCAGCGGGGACGCGCCTGCTCGGGGACCGGTTTGATGATCAAGACCTTTGGAGCTGGCTCATACGCTGGAGTGGTGCGGGACATAGACACAATCGACGACGAGTTGCGGCTGCTAGTCGACGTGCGGGAAGCGATCAGGTCCGAGGGCGGGAAGCCGTCCACGGAAGTGACCGACCGGCTGCTCGACGAACGAGACCATGTACGTCGGCGTCGTTCCCAATCGAAGTCCGACAGGTGAATTACCCTCCGACTCCATGGGGGAATTTCTTGATTTGTTCGCACGCCTAGATCTCGACCCAAGGGTTCGAGGCAAACAGTTCGAGCATGTCTGCAAGTGGTTCCTCACTAACGACCCGACGTACAGGTCCACATTGCGGCGAGTGTGGCTCTGGGATGATTGGCCGGGCCGTTGGGGTGGCGACGCCGGTATCGACCTCGTCGCCCAGGACCACGACGGTCGCCTGTGGGCGATCCAGTCCAAGGCGTATGCCGCAAAGAATGCCATCACGAAGGCCGACGTCGACAAGTTCCTGTCGGAGTCGTCGCGGTCGCTGTTCTCGTTCCGGTTGCTGATCGCCACTACCGACAAGCTTCATCACGTCGCCAGGCGGACCATCAACGATCAGGAGAAACAGGTCGCCTTCCTTGGGTTGAGCGACCTTCTCACCTCTGAGGTGAGCTGGCCGACCAGCCCCCTGGATATGCGTCCGTCCGCGCCGTTGATGCCCGCTAAGCCCAGGGAACATCAGCGCGAAGCGGTCCGCCATGTGTTGAAGGGGTTCACGAAGTCGGATCGTGGCCAGTTGGTGATGGCGTGCGGAACGGGCAAGACCCTGACGTCTCTGTTCATCAATGAAGAGCTCGCCGCCGAGCGGACCCTCGTCCTAGTGCCCTCGCTCTCCCTCCTCAAACAAACGATGCGAGTGTGGCGTGCGAGCGCGAACGTGCCGTTCGAAGCGCTGCCGGTGTGCTCCGACGAGACCGTGGGCCGGACCGAGGACGCGGCGGTCGCGCACACCAGCGAGCTGGGGGTGCCCGTCACCACCGATGCACACACCATCGCTGCGTTCCTGCGGCGTCGGTCGGGTCGTCCCCGGGTGGTGTTCTCCACTTACCAGTCGTCCCCCCAGGTTGCCCTCGCCTTCGCTCAGGGGCGCGTGCCTGCGTTCGACCTGGTGGTCGCCGACGAAGCGCACAGGGTCGCCGGTGTCGAATCAGCCGCATTCGGCACCGTCCTCGATGAGGCGGCAATCCGCGCAAGGCGGCGGTTGTTCATGACGGCGACTCCGCGCTACTTCACGGGGCGGGTTCTCAAAGCAGCCCAGGACGCCGACCTGGAAGTCGCCTCGATGGACGACCCCACCAAGTTCGGCACCGTCTTTCATCGCCTCTCTTTCGGGGAGGCGATCAAGCGGAACTTGCTCACCGACTACCAGGTTGCTGTCGTCGGGGTAGACAGCGACACCTACCGCCAGTTGGCGGAGAAGGGCACCTTGGTCACCCGCGATGGGAACAAGACCACCGACGCCCGCACACTCGCAGGCCAGATCGGCCTCGCGAAAGCCATGCATAAGTACGACCTTCGGCGCACCATCAGCTTCCACTCCCGCATCGCCCGCGCTCGCGAGTTCGCCGCCGAGATGCCCGAAGTCATCGCTTGGATGCCTGCGCGCCAACGCCCCAAGGGTGCCCTGTGGGCACGGCACGTCTCGGGCGAGATGTCCGCCGGAGAGCGGCACGTCCTGCTCCAACACCTGAATCAGCTCGACGACGAGGAGCGTGGCCTGCTGACCAACGCCCGCTGTCTCTCCGAGGGTGTGGACGTTCCGACGCTAGATGGCGTCGCCTTCATCGACCCCCGCCGCTCAGAGGTCGACATCGTGCAGGCGGTGGGGCGGGCGATCCGCAAGTCCGACGGCAAGACCGTCGGCACCATCGTCATTCCCGTGTTCATCGAAACCGACACCGATGCCGAGGTCGCGCTGAAAGACTCGTCGTTCAAGCCGATCTGGGACGTGATCCACGCCCTCCGTGCTCACGACGAGCAACTAGGCGAGCAACTCGACGCGCTGCGGCGGCAGATAGGCCGACGCGGGGGCGTCCCTAAACTCCCAGACAAGATCCACATCGATCTCCCCATGAGGGTCGGGACAGACTTCGCCGACGCCTTCGACGTCCGCCTGGTGCAGAACACGACTTCGCCGTGGGAGCACTGGATGGGGCTGCTGGAAAGCTTCGTCACGGACAACGAGCACTCCAGGGT
>NZ_JBOGDD010001288.1:0-2043 GCF_050701675.1 Mycobacterium sp.
GTCGGCTCGTCCATGATCAGCACGCGCGCATCGGAGGCCAGTGCTCGGGCGACCTCGACGAGTTGTTGCTCGCCCGTGCGCAATTGGCCGGCCCTACCGTCGGGGTCGATGCTGACCCCGAGCGTCTCCAGCAGCCGTCGCGCTTCGCGGCGCATGCCTGCCAGATCCAGCAGGCCGCCACGGCCCTGGCGCATCTGCCCCGCAAAGATGTTCTCCGCGACGGACAGGTCGCCGAAGATGGTGGGGTACTGATGTACCACGGAGATGCCCGCGCGGTGAGCGTCGAGCGGTGAGCTGAACTGGACCTCCTGGCCGTCGATCAGGATGGCTCCGGCATCGGGGGGATACACCCCGGCAAGCATCTTCACGCAGGTGCTCTTGCCCGCCCCGTTCTCGCCGAGCAGTGCCAGCACTTCGCCGGCCCGCAACTCGACGGTGACGTCACGCACCGCTCGCGTCAGGTCGAAGGACTTCTCGACGTTGCGCAGTTCGGCGACCACGGCAGTGACGGCGACGTTGCCGGCGGTCGGTGCGGTGACCGTCATGGCACCAGCACCGTCTTCACCGCTTCGCGATTGTGCGCGACCGCGTCGAGAGCCAGCGCGTAGTCGTCGAGACCGAACCGGTGGGTGATGAGCCCGTCGGTGCGGATCCGGCCGCTACGCATCATTCGCAACGCGCGCTCGAACGTATACGCCTGGGAGAACGTGCCCTTGATCGCGATCTGACGGCGGAAGATCTCGAACGGTTCGACGGTGATGGTGGCACCCTCGGCGGCCATCCCGTACACCAGGATGGTGCCGCCGTCACGGGTCAGCGACATCGCGTTCTGCAGCACGGTTGTGGCGCCGGACGCGTCGACCACGACATCGAATCCTGCTGGGGCCAAATGCTTCAACTCTTCGATCGACGCCGCGGTGTCAGAGCGGTCGACGAGAACGGTCTCGTCGGCTGCCAGACTGCGTGCGAGAGCCAACTTGCTGGCCGTCGGCGCCGCCACCACCAGTCGTCCGGCGCCACCGTGCCGAAGGAGCTGAGCCAGCAGCAGACCAGAAGGTCCTGCGCCGAACAGCAGGACGTCTGAGCCGGGTCGGAGGGCCAGGGTGTCCATGGCGTGCATCGAGCACGCCAGCGGTTCGGCGAAGACGGCCACCTCGTCGGGGATCCCGTCCACGCCGTGACAACGCGCCGCCACGGCCAGCACCCGCTCCGCGAATCCGCCGGCCTCGGTGACGCCGACCGCGCGGATGTCGGCGCAGTAGTTGGGAAGCTGCCGTTGGCAGTTCGCGCACACCCCGCAGGCGACCATCGTGTCGTAGACGACCCGGTCTCCGACGACGAGATTCGTCACGCCGGGCCCGACTTCCTCGACCACGCCAAGGATCTCGTGGCCCGCGACCAGCGGGTAGCGGGGTCCGAAGTTGCCGTGATGGATGTGCACGTCAGTGCCGCAGATCCCGGCCATCGTCACGCGGACGACGACCTCGCCCGCCTGCGGCGCGGGATCGGGTATGTCGTGCAGCTGGTGGCTCGTCGGTCGGTCATAGATCACGGCGCGCACGTGAGCTCCTCTCGGGTAGTCATTTTCGGGGCCGGGTCAGCCGTTGGCCTCGGCCATGCTCCACATGGTCCAAAGCGAGGTACGCATGCGCCGTGGTTGGCGCAGCGTGGTGAGAATGGCATAGCCAATGTCGTCGGGCGTCATGAACTCGCCCTCTTCGGGAGCTCGGTCGCCGAATCTCCCTGTCGCCGCCGCGAAATGGGTGTTCACGGCCGCCGGGGCGATGACCGCGACGCGGATGCCCTCGTTGCGGACCTCGCGATCCAGCGAGGTACCAAACTGGATCTGCGCGGCCTTGGTGGCGGCGTACAGCGCCTCGTTGCCGCCGCCCGGTCCCAGGCCTGCCACCGATCCGACGATGACGATGTCTCCGCCACCGCCGTTCCCACGGAAGTGGCGCACCGCTTCGCGCGCCACCCATACGGTGCCGAGGAAGTTGGTCGACACCATCGTGCGGATCTGGTCTTCGCCGTAGTCGAGGA
>NZ_JBOGDD010001289.1:0-1543 GCF_050701675.1 Mycobacterium sp.
CCCCAACTGGCATACGCCAAGATGGCTTGCGTCGTGAGGTTCAATGTGTGATCTACGGGCGGCATGGTGCGACGGTATGACCCAGCTCACCTGGTGACGAGTTACCCGTGGATGATTTTCCTCCCCCATACGGTGGACATCGCCGCGACGCGGTCATCGGTCGTGTCAGGTCGTGTCAGTCTGGCGTCATGTACGTCGACGCCAACATCGGCGGGTCCATCGATGGAACCGGTGGTGCCGACCGCGCGGTGCTGACCGTTCAGCTCGCGGCGGCCGAGCGCCTCGGGTTCGACGGGGTCTGGTCCACCGAGGTGAGCCGAGACCCGTTTCTGCCGTTGATGATCGCCGCGGACAAGACGTCGGCCCTGCAGTTGGGTACCGCGATCGCCGTGGCGTTCGCCCGCAGCCCGATGACCATGGCCGTGGCCGCCAACGATCTCAACACCTACAGCGGCGGGCGATTCGTCTTGGGCCTCGGTTCCCAGATCCAAGCGCACATCGAGCGCCGGTTCGGCATGCCCTGGTCGGCGCCCGCCGAGAGGATGCGCGAATACATTGAGGCGCTGCACGCGATCTGGCAGTCCTGGCAGAGCGGGGAGAAGCTGGACTTCCGCGGCACGCACTATCAGCACACGCTCATGACCCCGATGTTCAACCCCGGGCCCAGCCCATTCGGGCCGCCCCGGGTCATGGTCGCCGCGGTCGGTCCGCACATGACCAAGGTTGCCGCCGAAACCGCCGACGGTCTGCTGGTGCACGGCTTCACCACGCCCCGCTATCTGCGCGAGGTGACCCTGCCCATCATCGAATCCGGTCTGCGGGCCTCGGGGCGCACCCGTGCGCAGTTCACCGCGAGCTATCCCGGGCTGGTCGCCACCGGAGGCGATGATGAGTCCTTGGAGGAGGCCATCCGACAGGTGCGTCAGCAGATCGCGTTCTACGGCGCCACTCCCGCCTACCGCAAGGTATTGGACCTGCATGGCTGGGGTGACCTGCACCTGGAACTGCACCGGCTGTCCAAGCGCGGTGACTGGACGGCGATGTCGGAACTCATCGACGACACCGTGCTGCACAGCATCGCCGTCGTCGGGGATCCCCGCCACGTCGGTGCTGAGATCGCGCGACGGTTCGGCGGATTGGTCGACCGGTTCACCCTCTACACGCCCTATCCCCTCGACGACGAGGTCCGTGCCGTCCTCATCGAGGCGCTGCACGGCGCTACCTGATCGCACCGCCCGTGCGGCGCACCGATGCCAGCGGTACCGGCCCGCTGACGCCCTTGAGGTCGTGAGCACCCAGCGCCGACCACTCCAGTGCGTCACGATCGGCCCCCGCGCCCCGGCCGGTGACCGCGTCGCGCAGCGACGTGGTCGTCACCACCGAACCTGGACGCGCCACGTCGGTGAGCCGGCTGGCCAGATTGACCGGACTGCCATACCAGTCGCCGTCGTGGCTGACCGCCCACCCCGTGGCGATCCCCGCCCGCAACCGCGGCAGCTCCCGCCCAGCGGCCAGGGACAGCAACTCCAACACGACGTGCAAC
>NZ_JBOGDD010001290.1:0-2239 GCF_050701675.1 Mycobacterium sp.
GCTCTACACCGTGCGGGTTGCCGAGCCCGCCATCGCCGGCGCCTACGCGATGCTCCGCAAGGACGACCCGCTGACCGCGATGGGTCTGGTGATCGCCGGCTATCACGGCGTGACCCCGCTGACCGACGACGAGTTGACCGTCGCCTACCCGCTGGCCGCTGCCCGCCTGGCGGTGCAGGCACTGACGTGGGGTCTACGCGGCCGGACCGATCCGACCGCATACGGCGCGATGCGGATGCAACACACCCTGCCGACCCTGCACCGCATCGTGCAGATCGACCCGCACACGGCGTCGGAGCACCTGCACGCCAGCTGCGGCCGCCGTAGCAACCCTCGACCGGAAACGAGAAGCTGAGATGGCACACGTCGAGATCGAGGGCATCAGTAAGAGATTCGGTGCGACCGCGGCGCTGTCGGATGTCTCGATGTCCGTGGAGGCCGGGAAGGTCCACGGCCTGCTCGGCGAGAACGGGGCTGGCAAGTCGACGTTGATGAAGGTGCTCTCGGGCATCGTCAAACCTGACAGCGGTCGGGTGACGATCGCCGGGCGGCCGCTGCAATCGGGCTCGCCGCGGGCGTCACGCGGCATCGGTCTGGCGATGGCGTATCAGGAACTCAGCGCCCCGCCGAATATCACGGTTGCCACCAAGTTGTGCCTACCCGATCTGCCCACCCGGTTCGGGATGGTGTCGCAGGGCAAGCTGGCCGACATCGCCGCCGCCCGGCTGCAGGACTGGGAGGCTGAGCACATCCAGCCGCAGGCACTGATCAGTGAGCTGAGCCTGGCGGCCCGTCAAGAAGTGGAAATCATTGCGGCGCTGTCTAGTTCACCGTTGCTGCTCGTCCTCGACGAGCCCACGGCGGCGCTGCCCGACCCGAATTGGCTGTTCCGCCAGATCAATCGGATCACCGATACCGGGGCGGCGGTCATCTACATCAGCCACAAGCTCACCGAGATCAAGGAGATCTGCGACACCGGCACGGTGCTGCGCAACGGCCGGACGGTGGCGGAATTCGCCAGGGGCGAGTTGTCCGAGGACGAACTCGTCGAGCAGATGATCGGCCGCTCGTTCAACCACGCCTTCCCGGCCAAACCGGGGGGCGGTGCGGTGGGCGAGGTGGTCCTCGATGTTCGGGACATCTCGGCCGGAGTCAAGCTCGACGGGGTGTCGCTTCAGGTGCGCGCCGGGGAGATCGTCGGCATTGCCGGGCTGGAGGGCCAAGGCCAACGCGATCTGTTCTACGCACTGGCCGGCGAACTGCGCACGCATGCCGGATCTGCGTCCGTCGCAGGAGGTTCCGGAAGCGTCGACTTCGCCCTGGTACCCGAAGAACGCAAGAGCGAGGCGCTGTTCCTCCAGATGCGCTCGGACTTCAACCTCACGTTGCCGCTGACGTCGCGGTTCTCCCGCGCGTCCGTGGTGTCCCGGCGGCGCCAGCGACGACTCGGTGAGGAGGTCGCCGGCGAGGTCAACCTCCCCGCGGCAATGCTGGCCCGGCGGATCGCCGACCTGTCCGGCGGCAACCAGCAGAAGGTGGTGTTCGGCCGGGCGATTGCGCAGGCACCGCGATGCCTGCTGCTGTTCGATCCGACCCGTGGCGTCGACGCTGCGACAAAGCTGGAGCTCTACAGGATGACCCGTGACTTTGCGGCCAAGGGCCACGCCGTCCTCGTCTACTCGACCGAGATCCCCGAACTGGTCGGGCTGTGCGACCGCGTGTGCGCACTGTACGGCGGGCAGATCGTGGCCGAGCACGCCGCCGACGAACTCACCGAGAACTCGGTGATGCGCAGCATCCTCGGGCGCAGCACGGAGGTCGCGCGATGAGCATCGTCGAAACCCTGACCCGGCGCAGCGTCGCGACGAACCGGGAGAGCCTCATCGCCGCGGCCGTCTTCGTCGTCTGCTATGGCGCAGTGTTGTTCGTGACGCCATTCGAGCGAAACGGCTACGCCTTCAACAATTTCGTGGTGTTGATGACACCGCTGGCCATCGCAACGGTGGGCACGACGCTGGTGCTCATCACCGGCGGCTTCGACTTGTCGGTGGCCGGAACCATCAGCTTGTCCAACGTCATCGCCGCCACCACGATGGCCGAACATCCCGGCGCGGTCTGGCTGATCGCCGTCGCCGTCATCGCCGTCGGATTGCTGGTCGGTCTGGTCAACGGACTACTGGTGGTGCGCGCCGGCCTGCAGTCGTTGGCGGTGACTCTGGGTACCTTCATCGTGCTGACC
>NZ_JBOGDD010001291.1:0-5450 GCF_050701675.1 Mycobacterium sp.
CCCTTGTTGCGCCTGGCTGACCAGTCGGCCAAGGCGGCGGGCGTGCGCTTCTGCACCGGCATCGCTCCGAATGCCCTGCGGGCGTAAGCCAGCGACTCGCGGTCCGCGCGCACCGTGTTCGGCCCGATTGACGGATCGGCCGCGCGCAGCGGTAGCCAGTGATCGGCGACCTCATCGAACGTGCGCGTGGACTTGGGTGTCCATGCCGCCGTACTCCACTGGCTGCGCTGCTCGGTGACCCAATCCTGAGCGGCCTTCTTGGTCGCGAACACCTTGGTTTGCCGGACTTGCTTTCCGGTCACCGGATCGGTGCCGAGCGTTGGTCGGCGCGCCACCCTTGCCGTTGGGCAGCTTCTTGACTGAGTTGTCGGTGCGCTCGCCGCGTCGCTTGGCGCCTCCTCTGTTGGAGTGGTCATCTCGTTGTGTCCTTGCGTGGTTTGGGCATGCTGTCGAGTCTCTGCTTGAAGGCGGCCGACCTTACGTGCGCGGCCCTGCGCCGGTGCTTGGTCCGCGCGGTGCAGTCCCGGCGATTTCGATCGAGGCACGAAGGTCTCTGCAGCTGGAAAGCGTTGCGCCCCTGGTGTCCGCGGCAGAAAAGAGCGTCAGCAGTCGGTTGTTCCCGGCGTGAACTGGGTGGCGGACGAATCCGCTACCAGGCGAGTGTTGCGTTTCAGCAGTGGCGTGGCGGTCACGCTAATCCACGGGAGCGATACCGGCTAGCGGGGGGCACTTATGGGTGTCAATGGCGTGGTCACGACGCCTAACAACTGCGATCCTGAAATGGCACGGCTATTGCGAAAACATTGGGCGCCGTTACTGGCCCAACACGCTGAGTCAGGGGGAAGCTCTCGCGCTGTCTCTGAAAAAGTGCGGTGTAGTCGTCCTTGGCCCGAACGCAGAAACGGAAGGAACACCATGACAAGGAGCGCGCCCCGCGCTGTAGGCCACCGCATGACTCGTGTTGACATTCCGACTGGTATCGCCTTCGACGCATTCCGCGTCGCGTTCGAACACGCAGCCCCGGCTTTCGACACCGTAGGCGTAGAGCGGATCACCGACAACGGCGGCACCTGGGGCGACGTGCGAGACGCCGTGGCCGCCAACGCACCCAACGGGCTCATGGTTTACGCCGTGGTCGACTCAACCCGACGGCTGGCGGTGGCCGGACACCGCATCAAGACCGTCGAGTACCTGCTGGGTAATGTTGTGATCGCCGAAACCATGTTCCGCCACGACCCGAAGGCGCTGCTGTACGCGCCGCTGCGTGTCTTGGTTCACAGTGATCCCGCCGGCAACGCCATCTTTTCGATGGACCGACCCAGCACCGCCTTCGCCAGCCTGGGCATCGCCGAAATCACCGCGGTGGGCAAATCGTTGGATCGCAAGGTCGCCGCCCTGCTGCGCGCCATCGGAGTCGAACCCGGCGACGCATTCGGCGGATGACTGAGCAAATTCAGCGTCTCGTTCGTCGGAGGAACGCTGTTCGGTTCTAACTGAGGTATTGCGCGGGTCGGCATCTTCACCGAGACACTGCGGTGCCGACCGTGCGGTTCGTGCAGAGTCGCGGATGTGGGTGTGAGACAGGGATGTTCGGCCCGATACCGCCGAACTCTCGGCGTTGGTCGCTAGAAAATTGGATGTAGCAGATGTGGCTGCTCAACGGCCAGCATTTGAAGGATGCGCGGCTTCGGCGCGAAAGTGATGTGGTCGATTAGTCACACGCCGCTCAGATGCCGCCTTGAGTGATGGTCGATCCTGAGGCGCGTGGTGTCGTCGCCGAGGGCACTACCCGCGTCGAGGATGAATCCGCGGCCCGAGTAGCGGTAGCGCTGAGCGCCTGCAGTTTCTTGGCGTCGGACGCGCCTTCTGTTGCCGTGGGGGCGGCAATGGTTTGTTTGTCGGGTTCTTCGGTGGGACTCAATAGCGCCAGGGTGGTTTCGGACAGGTAGCGTTTTGTCGGCGACCGCCATTCATCGTGGGCTTCGACGAGGGCGGATACGGGCAGCTGCAGCAGCGCGGAGGGGTTGGGGAAGACGCCGACAACGACGCTAATTGATTTCGGGTTCCGACGGGCCGCTGAGCAGCGGCACTTGGCGGAGAACTGGCATAGGGAACGGTGATGATGCCGTGAAATTCCAACTGAGCCTGACGGCATTGCGGGCCGTGGAGACCGCGGCGCGGCTGCACAGTTACACCCTGGCGGCCGAGGAGTTGCACGTCACGCACAGCGCGATCAGCCATCAGATCCGGCAACTGGAATCACAGCTGCGGACGGCGCTGTTCACGCGGGTCGGTACCCAGATGATGCCGACTCCCGTATGCGAGCGCCTGACCGGTCGGTTGCGCCGCGGACTCGACGAGATCGACACCGCGCTGCGCGAAGCCGCCGGAGACGAAAGCGGAATCACCACTTTGCGGTTGAGCGTGATGGCCGACTTCGCCAACGTTTGGCTGATAGGTCGGCTAGGTGATTTCACGGAGCGGTATCCACGCATAACGCTGATGCTGAGTATTCACAGCGCGGTGGAACCACCCAATCCGAACGTGGTCGACATCGGTATCTGGCATCGACGTGTCCAGGTAGACGGTTTCCGTTCGGTGGCGCTGCCCCGGGACCGCGTCATTGCGGTGTGTAGTGCCGAATTCGCCACGCGCCATCCAGACTTGCGTATCGAATCGTTGTCGACAGTGCCGCTCCTGCGATTCGCCAGTCGGTCGTGGAGGGACTTCTTCGAAGCTGCCGGGATGGATGCCGACGAACCTAGCAGCGGACTGATCTTCTCTGATGCGGGCGCGTTGCTCAGTGCTGCACTGGCCGGTCAGGGCGTAGCCATGATCCGCAGGCATATGGCGGATGCTCAGTTGCTGGCCGGATCATTGATCCAGGTAGGAGACCTCGACATCGAGGCACATTTGGATTACTTCATGACCTGGCGCGACGGTCATCCGCGGGAGTCCGACATCGAGGCTTTCCGGGACTGGCTCCGGATGCAACTTGCCCCACGAACCGATCCGTTGCGCTGACGCAGGGTTCTCGTCGCTTAGCGTGCGTCGGCCATCGGGCGACTGCCTCGATGGTCATAGAACGTGACGTCCTCACCTTCACGCAAGTCGAGCACCTCGCATGCATCGTCGGTCACCGCCACGACGTGTTCCCAATAGGCCGCCAACGAGTTATCCGCCGTCGCTGCGGCGCGAGTCGGATTGGTCAACCGGATTCCATCGCCGCTGCCGGCACAGATGAACGGCTCGACCGTGATCACCATGCCCTTGCGCAGCACACGTCCCTCGTTGCTCGGGTCTCGGTAGTAAGGGATCAGCCAACCGTCGGCGTGCACCTGACCAGTTGAGTGACCGGTACCACTGGGCACCCGCAGCATTGAGAACCCGAAGGACTCTACGTAGGCCTGCACCTGCTCCGCGATCTCCTGGATCTTCGCGCCTGGACGCACCAGACTGATACCGAGGCACATCGCCTGGTAGCCGACGTTGTAGAGCAGTCGGGCTTTAGCGGAGGTCTCTTCCCCGACGATCCACATCCGCTGCGTGTCGCCGCACCAGCCGTCCTTCTTCAGGCTCACATCGACGCCGAACAGGTCACCCGTGCGCAGCGGCATCTCGCTGGGCTCGCCACTGAACGCGATGTTGTTGTGCGCGATGGATATGCTGGCAAATTCACTTGAGTCGTAACCCGACAGATCCTCGCGGTCGATCTCTGCGCCATATTTGTTGACGATCAAGTCGTAGGCACGGTCATTGATCTGTTGCGATGTGACCCCCGGCTGGATGTGCGGCGTCAGTTCCTCCAGCACCCGCGCCGAAATACGGCCGGCAGTGCGCAGCATGGCGATCTGTTCGGGACGCTTGATGGAAATCGCGTTGTAATCCACGTTATTGCTCACGATGCTCTCCGACGATAGTTGTGTGTTCCGGCGCCAACCGGGCGAGTTATTATTTCGCTTTTCCGGCCAGTCGCTCCTTATGGGACCATCATCGCCAACGCATCGCTGAAAGGCGAACGAGAAGTTCTCAACGGCGATGTGAATGAATTTCGCCGGCGATAGTAGATTTGCGAACAAAGCATGTTGTGCCGCTCCCAGCAACAGGGAAGTGAACGTGTCGTCGAGACGACCGCTGGTTCACACACCGTGTCGGCGCCGTCACCGGAATGCGGCGCACCGTTTCTTTGGCTCGGTCGGAGCTATCTGGCACCGCTATCGCGACAGTCGTCCTTCGAACACTTGCGCCGTAGAACCGCTTTCCATTTCCGATCCAATCGGTGATGTTGGGTCGCTAGAGCCTGCCCAATCTCCGACGAGCGCGCGGGCGTCCTTGATCAGCAGCAATAGATTTGGCAGCGGGTCGGTGGAGGAGGGCTCGAAGTCAAAATGTTGATAGAACGACCGGGCCTCGTCGTGCAGCGCGTGAACGAGCATTGCCCGTACTCGGACTATTTCGGCTGCTTGCACGCAACGTGTGATTGCATCCCGCAGCATGTGCTATCCGAGGCCGGTGTTCCGCTCTTTGCGGTCAATCGCCAAGCGCGACAGCAGGATCACGGGTACTGGATCCGGTATGACGACCAACGTGCGCGGCAGCGTCGACGGCATGACCGGGGAGATCATCGTCCAACACGACCAGGCCGTCGAGCTGCGCAACCTGGCCGGGGTCGCCGATCCGGACTCGGTGGCGACCATCGACTGGCTGGGCTACGAGGCACCCGGAATGAACCTCGACGTCACCGACGACGCGATGGCCAAGGCCGGGGTGGGTCCGCTCCGTCACTTCTACCAAGGCCTGGACGCCGCGACGAACGTGTCCGGCCAGCAGCTCATGGCCTTCGGGCACTCGTACGGTTCGCTGACCACCAGTCTGGCGCTGCAGGAAGGCGCTCCGGTGGACAACGTGGTGCTCTACGGATCGCCCGGTGGTGAACTCTCCAACGCCTCGCAGCTCGGTGTCGCGCCGGGTCACGCCTACTTCATGGACGGCGTCACCGACGGGGTGCCGACGACGATCGCGAACGCCCACACCTTCGAGCCGCCGCTCAGCGAGGTGCCCGGCTTCACCCGACCGACCCGACCTGGAGACCGCGCAAGCCGAGCTGACCGATCTCGATGGGCAGATCCGCGCCGCCGTGACCAAGTACTCCCCACACACGGTGATCGGGCCCTCGACGCCGAAAGCGGACAGGGGTTGCACAGATCCCTTCGGCCACAACATCGGTGACACCTACGCAATCGAGAAGATCTACGCCCGACCAGCCCCCACCGACGCGCGGTTCCAGCAGATCACCAGGACCTTGCAGCCGATCCTCGCCGCCGCCCGGTTCAAACCCAATACGCCCTCGGGCGTGACGCCACCGCCGGGAACCTTCTCCGAGATACCGACGACGGCTCCGTCATCGAACTGATCAACAGCCCGGGCGCAGTCTTGGCCTACGGCTACTC
>NZ_JBOGDD010001292.1:0-8986 GCF_050701675.1 Mycobacterium sp.
GCTGTAGTGGTAACCCTGCGCGACGTCGCAGCCGTACTCCTTGAGCCTCTCGACGATGTCCGCGTTCTCCACGCCTTCGGCAACGCAGATCACCCCCAGATCGTGGACGAGATCGATGACGGCGCGAACGATCGAGGCAGCACGCGGGTCTTCCAGGATGGAAGCAATGAACTCCCGGTCCAGTTTCACCTCGTCGACGGGGAGCTCACGCAGGTACTGAAGGCCGCCGAAACCGCTGCCGAAATCGTCGATCGACACCCTGATACCAGACTCGCGCAGCCGCTCCAGCACGGTTCGGGTCCTCTCGAAGTCCTGCACGATGAGGTCTTCGGTGATCTCCACCGTCAGCATCGTGGACGCCAGCCCGTGGGCCGACAGCGCCGCGGTCAACCGTTCGGGTAGGTCGAAGTCGTCGAAGGACGGCGCGAACACGTTGACGGCGACCGGGACCGACTGGCCACGGTCACGCCAGTGCGCCACGTCGGCGAGCGACTTCTCGAACACCAGATCCGTGACGGCCGCCATCAGGCCGTTGTCCCGGACGAGCGGGAGGAACGCGGCCGGCTCCAGCAATCCGTGCTCGGGGTGCGGCCAACGGACCAGTGCCTCGACGCCGACGACGCCGCCGGTGCCGAGGTCGATCTTCGGCTGGTACACCACGGCGAGCTCACCGTCGTCGACGGCGCGTCGAAGGTCGTCGAGGAGCTCGGCTCCGTCGTCTCCGCCCCCGCGCTCCTCGGACGGGAGTCCGTCCAGGAGTAGCGGGGCCATCCCCGACGCGAACGTGTGCACGCGCCCCGTACGGGTTCGCTTCGCCGCGTACATCGCCAGATCCGACTGTTTGAGCAGCACGTCGGCGCGCAGATCGAGGTCGCGGGCCGGCGCCATCGACAAGCCCACACTGGGCCGGATGGACAGCGCGTGGCCGTCGACCACGAACGGGTCGTCGAACGCCTCGACGACCCGCTGCGCGACGAGTTCGGGGCTCTCTGGCCCCTTTTCGATCAGGATCGCGAACTCGTCACCGCCAAGGCGGGCAACCGTGTCGCCGCTGCGCACCGCGTCGAGAATCCGCGTCGCGACCTCCACCAGAAGGGCGTCCCCCGCCGCATGCCCCAGCCCGTCGTTGACCTGCTTGAAGTGATCGAGGTCCAGCGACAGCACTGCCAGCACGCCGAACAACTCGCGCTTGTGGAGCTCGACGGCGTGCGCCAGCCGGTCGTGGAACAGGAACCGGTTGGCCAGTCCGGTCAGCGGATCGCGCAGCGCCTGATCGGCAACGACGGCCAGCAATCGCTGGTTTTGCCCGGCCACGAGGATCTGCCGGACCAGGACGATGACCACCAGCAATGCGGCGCCTGTCAACTCCATCGCCGATGCCGGGTTGACGAGATCCCGAACGACGACGACGCCCGCCACTGCAACCGGAAGGTAGGGCAACCACGACCAGGCGTTCACCGCGGCACCGCGACCCGTGCGGTCGCGCCGAGAGCTCGCGAGCGCGGCGAGACCGAAGGCCAGCATCGACGCCGCCCAGCCGGCGTCGAGGAGATCGCCTCTTGAATAGCCGCCCTGCGCGACGAGGTGGCGGTAGGCGTCGTTGGACACGGCCATCAGCACGACCCCGGCGAGCAGGAGCGCGACGGGCAGTCGCACGTCACCCCTGGCCCGGATCAGCACCAGCACTCCAATCCCGATCGCAACGAGATCGATGATCGGGTAGGCCAGCGTGACGGCGAACGCGAACGGGCTTGCGCCACCGAGACCGATCGTGTCGCGCAGGATCGCGACCCAACCGATCAGGAACAACGATCCGAAGACGGTCAGCCCGTCCATCAACAGCCGGGCTGCGGACAGGCCGGAGTGCCCGACGGGCAGCAGCATGAACGCAACGCACGTCGCGACCGGCAGCGCGAGGAACCCGGCGTCGGCCACTGTGGGGAACGGGACGTCGGTGGCGTGCGCGAGGGGGTGGAGCGACTTGACCACGCCTCCGAGGACCCAGCCGGCCGCACCGACGGTGACGCACGTCCACGCCATCCGCGTCCTGCCGTGGTTCGCGCCCGCCGCAGCAAACGCGCAGCAGACGGCGAACAGCCCGAAGACCACGAAGGCCGTTTCGCTGACCACCCGAGCTACCGCCGGGCTTCCCACGGGCCCCAGCAACTGGAGAGCGAGCAGCAAGCACAGGAAGATGGCGCCGAGCAGAACCCCGACGCGGGCCGTCCGCTCAGGCAATAGCAAAGCCACTTGGAAGTCCTTTCAGCGTCAAGGGGCTCGGGAATCGGCCAGCAGGGCTGGTGTTCTCGAAACTATACGTCAGGGCAATTAGATCAACCGGCAAACTCAATTCAGATAATCCCAGAACTGCAGCCACTTGATCGTCGCGAACACCACCAGGGTCAGCGCATAGCCGGCACCGATGATCAACGCGCCGATCAGACTGATCCGGGAACCCGCACCGTCCACCGGGTCCAGCCACTTGCGGAAGGGGCGCGTCACGTTGGGCATCAGCCACCACTGCAGTGCCGAGACGCTGACGATCTGGCTGACCCACAGCGCCAGCCACGGCTCTGCCCCGGCGCGATCGAGAAGTGGTCCGAAGAAGCGGGACAGCACCATCACCGTCGGATAGAGCACCAGCAACACCAACATCGCCGACTTCCAGTTCGGCGTCATCAACGTCCGGCCGTCCTGAATGCGCACCGTCGTCGCGAACGGCGTGGTCTGCGAGACTGTCGAGAACCCCTTGGTCAGGCTGGACCGCAGACCTGGCAGCGCCTGGTCGCGCACCGGTGAGCGCAGCCAGGTGGCCAGCTGCTCCGGCGTCCTGAACCGCAGCATCGACAACCACTCGTTGCCGCTTTCCGGGGGCAGCAGAACCGTGCCCTGGTAGCCGGGAAACGTCGAGCTGGCACCGGCGAGCCGATCCTGTACCGCCAGGAATTCGGCCTCCTTGCCCAAGGTCACGTCGTGCCGGAACGCACTGACACCGGGGATGTCGTCGATGCCATCGCCGAGTAGCAGATCGGTCGCTCGAATCCAGAACCCTTGGGACTGACCACCTTCCAGAATCGAGCGTCGATCGCGGCTGTCCAGCCAGTCGTGTAGGAGCCGCTCGCTGGAGAAGGTCACCGCCATGGCCCAGTCCAGCTCGGCGTCGTGGACCGACATCGCACTGGACGTAAAGCCCTCTGCGGCACGGGCCGACGCCCGCAGGCCGGACAGCCAGTTGTCGAAGGCCACCGGATCCGCGGCGGGATGGAAGATCGTCACTGCTGTCACCGCGCCACGCTGCGCGCTCATGGCATTCCCCCTAGCCTGCCGTCGCCCTGCGGCCCTGCACGTAGACCTCCGCGATCGACGACTCCCGAATGCCCATCAGTAGCGCGAAGAGGGTCTGCTCGCGCGCCAGCCCGGGATCGTCGGATCGAACTCCCTTGGCGAGGGTGTCCTCGAGTTGCGGGGTGCCCGACGGGTCGATCACGACGAAGTCGGCCTCCTTGCCGACGTCGAAGTTGCCGAAGCGGTTCTCCATGTCCAGCGCGCGGGCCCCGGCCAGGGTGCCGACGAACAGCATCTCGGCGGGATGCAGGGATACGCCGTCGTCGCCGGGTTCGGTGATGTGTTGTTTGAACGCGTCGCCGAGCACGCGTGGGATCAGCCACTCGTCACCGCCGCCCATGTCGGTTCCCGACGAGACGTTCACTCCCGCGGCCACGGTCCGCTTCCACGGCATGGTCCCCGACCCGAGGAAGAGCTGCGAGATGGGGCAGTGCGAGATCGACGAACCGGTCTCGGCCATCCTGGCGAGTTCGACGTCCTGCATGTGTACGCAGTGAGCCAGGATCGAGCGTCGGCCCAGCAGGCTCTTGCCGCCCACCTTGGAGCCGGGCAGGAACTTGCCGTCGTAGGTGTCGAGGTACGTGTCCACCTCGTAGGCCTGCTTGGTGCTGTCGACCTCGCCGGTGCCGGGGCGGTTGTTCTCGTTGAGGTGGCTGTGGAAGTACACGCCGCGGTGGCGCACCTCGTCGTAGAGGTCGCCAAGGCTCTTCAACGTCGCGGTGGTCACCGACAGCGAGAACCTCGGCACGATCGCGACGTGCAGGAGCGCCGTGTCGACGTCACCCGTGTCGGCGGCATGCCACTTCTCGATCTCCTCGCGCGTCAGCCGGATCGCATCCGCCTCGGACGTGATCAACGCCGTCGCGCTCTCGGGGCCGACGGTCTGCATGCCCCTGCCGCTGACGATGCGCAGGTTGGCCTTCAGCGACTCGCTGAACAGCGCGTCCTGCGCGTGCGGGAACGCCGAGCCGAATGCCATGGCCGCGGTGGTTCCCGCCGCCACCCTGCGCTTGCAGAAGTCCACGGCCGCCTGCTGCGCGAAGTCGGGGTCGGCGAACTTGGACTCCGCGGGGAACATGCACAGGTTCAGCCACTCCAACAGCTGTCCACCGCCGTAGGAGTCGCCGGCATAGGTCTGCGGGAAGTGGACGTGGGTGTCGACGAAGCCAGGCAGCAGGAATCCGTGGCGATGGTCGTGCACCGTGCTCGACGCGTAATCGCCTGGTATCTCGGCTCGCTCACCGCAGTAGACGATCCGGCCGGCATCGTCGATCACCAGCGCGCCGTCGGGAATCGAGACCAGCGCGTCGGCGGCCTCGGTCACCAGCGGGCTACCCGCCACGTGAAAGACGTGACCCAAGTGAACCTGGCTTGCCATCCGTTACTCCTCGGTTTGCGAATGCGGCGGCGCCGCAAGCGATGTACATCCGGCCCGACGGCCACCATGACGAGCCACGCTAACCGCCGCGACCTCTGCCCGCCAGGGATGTGGCGATTTCGCTGCCGGGTGTCAGCAAACGATCGTCGCGACTTTTGCGGACTGCGGGGCGCGGCCCCTCGAGGTGCCTTAGAGTCAGCCGTCGGTGCGTCGGATCGGCGGCGAGGCAAACACATCGTTGAGCTGGGAGCACGAACAGTGGACATCACCACGATCGAGGAAGTCATCCGGGAGACCGCCGACCCACCCGGGGATCTGTGGCGTCCCGGCGATGCCTGGTTGGCGGGCGGAACGTGGCTCTTCTCGGATCAGCAACCGGACGTGCGACGCCTCATCGACCTTGCATCCCTTGGCTGGAACTCGCTGGTCGCCGACGCCGACGGCCTCGAGATCGGTGCGATGTGCACCATTGCCGACCTGTATTCGCTTGCAGGCCCGCCGGATTGGATGGCTGCACCGCTCCTGCGCACCTGCTGCGAAGCCTTCCTGGCGTCGTTCAAGGTCTGGAACTCCGCAACGGTGGGCGGCAACGTCTGCATGTCATTGCCCGCCGGTCCGATGATCACGATGACGGTCGCTCTCGAGGCGACGTATGCGCTGTGGCCGGCAAGCGGTGGCGAACGCCGGGTCGAGGCGGTCGACTTCGTGACCGGCAACCACGAGAACGTCCTCGGACCCGGCGAGTTGTTGCGCAGCATCCACATTCCGTCGAGCGCGCTGCGCAAGCGGTATGCGTACCGGCGCTTCACCCTGACCCACATGGGCCGGTCGACGATCTTCATGATCGCCACGCAGACCCCAGGCACCGACGACCTGTCGATCACCGTCACCGCGGGCACCACCCATCCCGTCCGGTTGGCGTTCGACGCGATGCCCACCGCCGATGCCATGGCGCGCGCCATCGACGGCATCGGCGACGACGTCTGGTTCGACGACCCCAACGGCACTCCCGATCACCGCCACCACCTGGCCAGGCACTTCGCCGAGGAGATCCGCACCGAGCTCAGCACTGGAGCCCGCCGATGACCTACACGGTGAACGGCGCGGAGTACGACGCCGAACCAGACCCCGGCCAGTGCCTACGCACTCATCTTCGGTCGCTTGGCGTGCACGGCGTCAAGAAGGGTTGCGACGCAGGCGATTGCGGAGCCTGCACGGTGTGGCTGGACGGCACTCCGGTGCACAGTTGCATCACGCCTGCGTTCCGCGCCGACGGCCGCGAGGTCACCACCATCGAGGGCCTCGGAACGCCCGAGAACCTGCATCCCATGCAGGAGCAGTTCCGCAACGCCCCAGGCTTTCAGTGCGGCTTCTGCACCGCGGGCATGATCATGACGGCGGCGACGTTCACCGAGGAGCAGAAGCAGGATCTGCCCCGCGCGCTGAAGGGAAACCTCTGTCGCTGCACCGGTTACCGCGCCATCGAGGATGCGGTCAACGGGGTCAGCGCCATCGAGGAGGCCACACCGGGTCAAGCCGTCGGCACCAGCGTCGGAGCACCCGCCGCCACCGGTGTCGTGACGGGAACCGTCGAGTTCACGATGGACACCCAGATGGAGGGCATGCTGCACCTCAAGGTGCTGCACTCGCCGCACGCGCACGCCCGCATCGTGTCCATTGACAAGTCGGCCGCGCTGGCCGTGCCCGGCGTGCATCGCGTGTACACGTGGGAGGACGTCCCCCGCAAGCGCTACAGCACCGCGATCCACACCGACCATCTCGTCGACCCCGATGACACCTACATGCTCGACAACGTCGTACGCTTCGCGGGCCAGCGGGTGGTGGCGGTGCTTGCCGACTCGGTCAGGGCCGCCGAGGAGGGCACCCGCAAGGTCGTCGTGCAGTACCAGGTCCTGCCCGCGGTGTTCGATCCCGAGGAGGCGATGGCCGACGGCGCCCCCCAGCTGCACTGCTACGACGACCCATTCGCCCACGACAAGGACCACAACGTCCTCTTGGAGTTACACGGCGAAATCGGCGATGTCGAAGCAGGATTCGCCGAGGCCGACGTGGTCCACGAGGCCACGTACTTCTCGCCGCGCGTGCAGCACGCACACCTCGAGACCCATGGAACGATCGCCTGGATGCAGGACGGCAGGCTCAACGTCCGCACCGCGTCGCAGTCGCCGTCGGTCGCCAAGGTCAAACTGTCCTATCTGTTCAGCCTGCGGCCCGACCAGCTGCGCGTGTTCTGCATGCGCGTCGGCGGCGGTTTCGGGGGGAAGCAGGAGTTGATCTCCGAGGACCTGGCCGCACTGGCCACGCTCGACACCGGACGCCCCGTGTCGTGGGAGTTCACCAGGGAGGAGGAGTTCACCACCGCCTCGCCGCGGCACCCGATGAAGGTGACGGTGAAACTCGGCGCCAAGGCCGACGGGACGCTGACCGCGTTCGGCTACCGCAACGTGTCCAACACCGGCGCGTACGGAAACCACGGCGGTGAAACATTGTTCGCCGCCGGTGCCGCGATCGCGCTCTACCGTTGTCCCAACAAGAAGTTCGACGCCTGGTCGGTCTACACGAACAACGTGCCGAGCGGGGCGCTGCGCGGCTACGGCATGACGCAGCCGGGTTTCGCGGTGGAGTGCGCGATCCACGAGTTGGCCGTCAAGCTCGGCATCGACCCGTCGGAGCTGCGGCGGCGCAACGTCGTACGCCCGGGTGACGCCCTGCTGGCGCTCGCCGACCATGCCGATGACGTGGAGTTCGCCGAGGACGGCATCACGGCTTGCATCGACCTGGTCGACGAGGCGTTGCGGCTCGACGACAGCGGAAGCGAGCTTGGCGATGATTGGCTCGTCGGCGCTGGGACCGCGACCTCCCTGCACGAGACCGCGCCACCCACCGACCACATCTCGGATGCGTGGGCGACGCTGCGCGAGGACGGCATCTACGAGATCGCCGTCGGCACCGTGGAATTCGGCGAGGGCACCTCCACAGTGCACGTGCAGATCGCGGCAACGAACCTGGGCACCACCCCGGATCGGATACACCTGGTCCAATCCGACACCGACAGGACCGGATTCGACACCGGCGCGTTCGCAAGTGCGGGCATGTTCGTGGCGGGCAACGCGGTGAACTACGCCTCGACCGCCCTGCGGAACCGCATCCTGGGATTCGCGGCATCGGTCACCGGTGCCGACGTCGCCGACTGCTCGATGGACGACGACGGCGTCGTGTGCGGTGACACCCGCCTGTCGCTGCTCGAACTCATCGAAGCGGGCCGATCCCGAGGCGTCCGGTTCACCGAGTCCCGCAAGGCATACGGTTCACCGCGCAGCGTCACGTCGAACACGCACGGATTCCGCATCGCCGTTCATCGGGTGACCGGTGAGATCCGCATCCTCTACAGCGTGCACGCCACCGACGCAGGCACGATCATCAACCCCGCGCAGGTGCGCGGCCAGGTCGACGGCGGCGTCGCCATGGGCATCGGCTTCGCGCTGACCGAGAACTTCCGCGTCGACGCTCGTGGTGTGATGGTCAACCCGAACCTGCGCAACTATCGCATCCCCACCTACGCCGACGTCCCCCGCACGGAGGTGCTGTTCGTGAAATCCACTGACTCCGTGGGTCCGATGAAGTCGAAGGGCATGGCGGAGTGCTGCATCAACCCCGTGGCGCCCGCGTTGGCCAATGCACTCGAGGATGCGACGGGTGTCCGCTACCGTGACCTGCCGTTCACCCCCGACCGCATCTACGAACGCCTGGCGTCGGCCCATGCCCGCTGACGACGCCGCCACCGTCATCATCGGCCTGCGGGTGAAACCCGGCTCCGAGAAGGACTTCGCGGCGTGGCAGCACGAGACGAACCGAGCCGCCGCCCACTACCCGGGTTTCCTCGGGGCGGAGGTTACCGCGCCCACCGAGCTGCAGCCGGACTGGGTCGTGGTCTACCGGTTCGACTCGGTGGCCAACGTCCAGGCGTGGATCAACAGCGCGACCCGGCAGGATCGGGTGGCAGTCGGCCGGCAGTATCTGGACGGCCCCGCCACCCAGCAGGTCGTCGGCGGTGCCGCCAAGCCGACCGATCAGCTCGTCACCGTCGTGATAAGCCATCGGGTCGGTCCCGATAACATCGCGGAATTCCTCGCCTGGCAGGACCGACTTCGCTTGGCGGAGACGACCTTCAGTGGGTTTCGCGGGTCCGAGCTGTTCCGTCCGATCGAGGGCGTCCAGGATGAGTGGACCGCCCTGTACCGG
>NZ_JBOGDD010001293.1:0-1614 GCF_050701675.1 Mycobacterium sp.
GGGCGGATCGGGAGAGACGCGCTACGCGGTCGGGTTAGGACACCGTGATCGAGTCGATGACAACCGGCTCGGTCGGACGGTCGCCGGGGCCGGTCGGGGTGCTCCCGATGGCGTCGACGACCTTCTGCGACTCGGGGTCGACGACCTCGCCGAAGATGGTGTGCTTGCGGTTCAGATGCGGCGTCTTGCCGACGGTGATGAAGAACTGCGAGCCGTTGGTTCCCGGGCCGGCGTTCGCCATGGCCAGCAGGTAGGGCTTGTCGAAGGCGAGCTCGGGGTGGAACTCGTCGGCGAACTGGTAGCCGGGCCCGCCGCGGCCGGTGCCGGTCGGGTCGCCGCCTTGCAGCATGAACCCCGAGATGACGCGGTGGAACACCGCTCCGTCGTAGAAGGGGCCCTCTGTTCCGCCCGACGCGTTCTCGGTGCTGTAGTCCTTGGTGCCCTGTGCCAATCCGACGAAGTTGGCGACGGTCTTGGGCGCGTGGTTTCCGAAGAGTGCGATCTTGATGTCGCCGCGGTTGGTGTGCAGGGTCGCGGTCGCTGTCTGTATGGGACTCGTCACGGGATGCCAGTGTGCCATTTCGGGTTTCACGAGTAGGTTCCGGCCCCCCTGCAATAGGCACCGAATAGGGTGGTCGCGAAAGTCCCCACGCAGAGAGGCGGAGGCCATGAGCTCCACCCGTTTGACCCCGACGGAACGCCTGGCGAGGGGTCTCAAGTACTCGACCGTGGGACCCGTCGACCTGACCAGGGGAGCGGTCGGGGTCGGCATCAACTCCGTGTGCTCGTCGGCGGCATGGGTGGGCGCCCGCTACCGGCGCGACAGGATCAAGAGCCAATTGAGCAAGGATCTCGCCGCCGCGCGGGAGGCCATCGCCAACGAGATCACCGCCGCCCAGGAAGTCGTGACCAACATTCCGCAGGCGCTGCAGGAGGCCCGCAAGACCAAGCGGCGACGCAGGCCGCTTCTCATCATCGGCGCTGGCGTCGCCATCCTCGCGGTCGGCGCAGTGACGTTTTCCATCGTCAGGCGTTCGACGCAACCAGAACCGTCGCCGCTCCCGCCGAGTGTCGACATCGCGCCGAGGCCCTGAGCCGTACCGGCACACGCCCAGCCCGCTCCCAAGCGGTCAGCACCCCAGAGAAGTCTGGTCAATCACGCTGTGGTTCAGCGACTTTGGGTGAACGAGGGGCAGCCATCGATGGCGGCCAGAAGTTCGTCAATTGCGCCATCACGCAGTGTCCGCATCCCCGGTCATCGTGCCGATGAAGGCAGTTTTGCGCAATGGGACGCCCCAGGGTCGCGGATGGCGGACGCTGGGACGATGGTTGACACATGACCGTCAGCGTCTTCGATCTGTTCTCGATCGGTATCGGGCCGTCCAGCTCCCATACCGTCGGCCCCATGCGTGCGGCCGCGCGCTTCTCCGGCGCACTCTCGGACCGCGACCTACTCCAGCGGCTGGCCAGGATCCGGGTCGAGTTGTACGGCTCGCTGGCCGCCACGGGCGCAGGGCACGGAACTGTCGGGGCGGTGCTGCTCGGACTCGAGGGCGGTGATCCCGAGACCATCGATCCGGTCGCCGGTCAACAACGCGTGGCCGAGATCGGAAC
>NZ_JBOGDD010001294.1:0-6616 GCF_050701675.1 Mycobacterium sp.
GACGGTGACCGTCGCTGGCTGATCATCGTCAACCTCAGTGCCGCAGACGCTTCGGGCCACGTCCGCGTGCCATGGGGTGACACGGCGGGGCGCACCCACCGTCTCGTCGACCCCATCGACGGGATGAGCTTCATCCGTTCGGGCGATGAGCTGCGCGACGGTCTAGCCGTCGAACTCGGTCCCTGGCAGTGGCACCTCTTCAATGTCGAGAGTGGACAGTTCGAGAAATCTGTCAACTGACCCCCGGCGGCGGAGGTAGCGTCTCGGGCAACGGACGGGAGACTCGGATGACGGCGGTGCCGCAGGTGCACGACGACGTCGTCGCGCGGGCGCGCGGGATGCGGGACCTGGTGCGGGCCCAGGCGGCCGAATCCGAGAGGTTGCGCACGATGTCACCCGCGGTCGTCGACGAGATGTGGGCCAGCGGGCTGATGTCGGCGCTGAACCCCGCGGTGGCCGGTGGGGTCGAGCCCTCATTCGCCGAGATGGTCGAGACCTGGATCGAAATGGCATGGCAGGACGGCTCGTTCGGCTGGACCGGGATCGCGAACATGCCGTCGTCGTTCGCCGCCGCGTCCTATCTTCCCGACCGGGGCTTCGCGGAGGTGTTCACCGATCATGACAACCACGTCACGATGGGCGGGCAGTTCGCCCCCAACGGCCAGGGTGTCGTCGTGGACGGCGGTTACCGTCTCACTGGCGCCTGGAACTTCGGCTCGGGAACCGGGCACTCGGAGTACGTCGCCGCAGGCTTCATCCCGATGGACGGCGGTGAGATGCGCTGGATCAGCGAAGGCATCCCCGAACTGTTGGTGGCGCTGCTGCCGCGGGCCGAGGTGGTCTTCACCGACGGATGGAACGTTCAGGGGCTCAAGGGCACCGGGTCCTACGACTACAAAGTCGCGGACGTGTTCGTGCCGGAGTACCGCACCTTCCGGCTGTTCACCCGCGAGCCGCTTCGCGGCGCCTCGGCCACCGGGCGGATGGGCATGATGCCGATCACCGCCGCCGGCCACGCGGCATGGGCGCTCGGGGTCGCCAAGAGCATGCTCGACGACGTCGAGGACCTCGCTGCCACCAAGTACCGGATGAGCGACATGGAGTCGCTGGCCAGCCGTCCGACCTTCCAGAAGGGGCTCGCCCACCACGTCGCCGCCTGGCGGGCCGCCCGACTGCTGGTGCTCGAGGCGTTCACCACGGCCGAGAGCGCGGTTGCGCGAGGCGATGACCTGACCCCGACGCTGCGGGTCGACATGCGGGTGGCTGCGGTCTACGCCACCGACGTGGCCAGGGAGTGTGCGCAGTGGGCCCACCTGGTTGCGGGTACCACCTCCATCCGAGAGGGCAGCCGGCTCGAGCGCGCCTTCCGCGACGTGTACACCGGTACCCAGCACGCCTTCATCAGTGAGAAGGTCGCCATCGACTCCGCGCAGGTGTGGCTCGGGATCATCGAGGATCATTTCTCGTTGTGACGCACATTGACGAGATCTCCGAGGAAGTGGGCTAGATGGCCATCGCGCTCACCGACGACCACGAGGCGCTGGCAGACAGCGTCACCGGTTTCGCGGCCCGCCACACGCCGACTACTGCGACGCGCCTGGCGTTCGACCAGTTGGCGGTTGGTGCCGAGCCGTCGCACTGGGCTGAATTGGTGCGGCAGGGGTTTCACGCCGTGCACATCCACGAGGACTTCGGCGGCCAAGGCGGCGGACTGGAAGAACTGGCGGTCGTCGTCGAGGCGGCAGGAGCCGCGCTGCTCCCTGGGCCGTTCCTGCCGACCGTGATGGCCAGCGCGGTGGTGACCCTCGCTGATGACGGCCCGACGCGCTCGGCGCTGCTCACCGATTTCGCCTCGGGCGCCACCGGAGCCGTCGTGCTTCCCACGCATGGTGTGACGGCAACGCCCGACGGCGACGGCTGGGCACTGTCCGGGTCGAGCCTCCCGGTGCTGGGCCTGCTGTCGGCGAGCGTCGTGATCGTCGGGGCGCGGTGGGCGGATGCCGTCGTCTGGGTGCGTCTGGATCTCGAAGCGCCAGGGGTCGCGCGGCAGGCGTTGGAGGGCACCGACCTGACCCGCGACGTCGGCAGGCTGAACCTCGACGACGTGCGCGTCGATGCGCTCGGTCAGGTCACCGGACTCGATGCGAACGCGGCCCGCACCGCCGTCGTCGGACTGCTCGCCGCCGATGCCGCAGGAGTGATGCAGTGGTGCCTGAACGCGTCGGTGTCCTACGCCAAGATCCGCGAGCAGTTCGGCCAGCCCATCGGTGGGTTCCAGGCCGTCAAGCACAAGGCCGCCCGGCTCTTCATCGCCGAGGAACTGGCGTCCGCCGTCGCCGCCGATGCCATCCGCAGCCTGGATCAGGACGCCGACCAGCAGAGGATCGCCGCGGAAACGGCGATCATCATCGGCACCGGTCGCGCCGTCGATGCAGTGATGGAGGCCATCACCATTCACGGTGGGATCGCCGTCACGTGGGAGCACGACCTTCACCTCTACTGGCGTCGTGCGATCAGCGTTGCGGCGCAGGCGGGTTCGGTGCGCAGTGCGCTGCGCGGTCTCGGTGAGGCGGCGCTGCACGTCAAGCGGGACTTCACGCTCTCCGCCAATGAGACCGCCGACCCGGAGTTCCGGCGGTGGGTTGGCGCGGCGCTCGACGAGGCGCAGGCGATGCCCGACGACGAACCGAGCACCGACGACCCGATGAAGGTGTACACCAGGGGACCGCGGCGCGAGTTCCTCGCCGCGCAGGGCCTGGTCGCGGCCCACTGGCCAAGGCCGTGGGGCGTCGGCGCGACGCCCGCGCAGCAGGTGATCGTCGCCGAGGAGTACGCCAAGCGGGACCTGACCCCGCCCAACGTGCTGGTCGGTGACTGGGCGGTGCCGACGATCCTGGCGCACGGCACCATTGAGCAGAAGCAGCGGTTCGCCGGGCCCACGCTGCGCGGCGACATCGTCTGGTGCCAGCTGTTCAGTGAGCCGCAGGCGGGTTCGGACCTGGCGAGCCTGAATACCAAGGCCGACAAGGTCGATGGCGGCTGGTCGCTCAGTGGACAGAAGGTGTGGACCTCCGATGCGCACCATGCGCACTGGGCGATCTGCCTGGCCCGCACGGAATCGGACGCTCCCAAGAAGCACCGTGGTCTGAGCTACTTCCTCGTCGACATGCATGCACCCGGCGTCACGGTGCGACCACTGAAGCAGCCAAGCGGTGACTCCCACTTCAACGAGGTGTTCCTCGACGGAGTCTTCGTGGCCGACGACCAGCTCCTCGGGGAGCGCGGTCAAGGCTGGGCGCTGACCATGACGACACTGCTCAACGAGCGGACGACGATCAGCTCCATGATGACGCTCGGCGATGACGACCGGGTACGCGACATCATCGACAAGGGGCTGTACTTCGGCGACCGCGGTGAAGCCGTCGATGCCCTCGGCCAGATCGTTGCCGACACGAACGGCGTTGCGGCATTGAACTATCGCGAGTCCGTGCGCCAACTCCACGGGGACCTGCTCAGTCCTGGTGCCTCGGTGGTCAAGGTCGCCTCGGCGGAACTGAGCCGCAGGACCGCGGGCATCTCGCTGGATCTGATCGGCCCAGAGGCCAGTCTCCGGCAGGCGCCCGCCGACGTCGTCTCCAACGAGATGTACGTGCCCGCCTTCCTGATCGGCGGCGGAACCGTGGAGATCCAGTTGAACGTGATCGCCGAACGGATACTCGGTCTGCCCCGCGGCTAGCTCTGCGCCGTGAACGTCACCGAGTCGCGCCGACCACGAAAGACGGTGCTGTGAAAGACATCCGGGCGGCTGCCCGCAACTCCTCTGCGAGCGGGAAGTCGTCGGGGATGTCGTCGCGGGTCAACCGACCCGAGACGGCGAGGCTGAACACCCGCCCCTCCAATGCCGCAAAGCGAGTGATTTCGGAGGTCAGGGTGGTCGATCCGGGCCACAGGCTCACGTGCAGGTCCTCGCCATCGGCGTAGAGCGCCTAGCGCGCCTGGGGCATCCAGTTCTCCCAGCAGTTCAGACCGCCGACCCGCGCGCCTGCCACCGCATGGGTGTGGAGGCCGGCAACGTCACCGTTGGCCCAGACGAGTCGTTCGTCGTATGTCGGGATCAGCTTGCGGTGATGCCCGACGAGACCGTCGTTGAGATCGGCGGTCAGCAGAGAGCAGTAGGCGGACCCGCGCCCGCTGCGCCGTCCACGCTCGGTGACGCCGACGACGAGGGTGATGTTCAGATCACCGGCGAGCTGTCGCAGCTCGTCGACCTCCGGACCGTCGATCTCGATGGCGGCGGCCAAATATATGGGCATAACAGGCCTTCTGCTCAGGATCGTCGAATCGCGCGCCCTGGGTCCGGGTCAACCAATCGCTCGACCGGACGTCGGAGACGTCCCTGACCCGTACCGGTCAACCCGCGAAGTCGCTGCGTGACCACAAGGCGATCCTGGCTGCGATCCGCGCGGGCAACCCCGCGAAGGCGGCCGATCAGATGTTGCGTCACCTGGTGGGTACCACCGACGGTCTGCTCAAGGGCGAGCGTCATCCAGAATCCGGCTGAGTCGTTTGACTTGCTCCTCCCGGGGGCAATTCCTCAATGTGCGGTCGCTGTCAGGTGGCCGCGACCAGCGCAGGGCATCACTGCCCGATGCACTGTGGCTGCAACGAAGGTCTCAAGACGAAAGAGGTTCACCATGGCACTCAACGACGAGGACATCTCCACCTCCGACACCGGCGGGGAGGGACCTGCCGACGGCGGCTCCAACCCAGGAGGTCACGACGGCGGCGCGGACGGGACTGCGGGCGGCGAGGGTCCCGCCGACGGCGGCTCGAACCCCGAGGGTCACGACGGCGGCGCCGACGGTAGTGCGGGCGAGGGACCCGCCGACGGCGGCTCCAACCCCGAGGGCCACGACGGCGGTGCCGACGGAACTGCGTAACGTCTCTCGATGCTGAATCGCTGCATCGCCACCGATACTGGGTCGTTCGCGGCCCAGTATTGGGGGCGCAGGCCGCTGCTCAGTAGTTCCGCTTCGCTGCCCCGCGACTTCAGCGATCTGCTGTCGGCGTCGGCGGTCGACGAGCTCATCGCCGAACGCGGCGTGCGCGCGCCATTCATTCGCATGGCCACCCACGGCGACCTGCTCTCGCGCGAGTGCTACCTGGGATCAGCCGGCTTCGGCGCCGAGATGCCCGACCAAGTGGATTCAGCCAAGGTGCTGACCCAATTCGCCAGTGGCGCAACGATCGTCCTGCAGGGACTGCATCGGCTGTGGCCACCGCTCATCGACTTCGTCCGCCACATGGTCGACGATCTCGGACACCCGGCACAGGCCAACGCCTACATCACGCCGCCCGACAATCAGGGGTTCGATCCGCACTACGACGTCCACGACGTGTTCGTCCTACAGGTAGCGGGGCAGAAGCACTGGATCGTGCACGAGCCGGTGCACGAGGATCCGCTGCCATCGCAACCGTGGACCGAGCACCGGGCCGCGATCAGCGAACGCGTCGAGGACCAGCCGATCATCGACGCCGTGCTGTCACAAGGGGATGCGCTGTACCTCCCCCGCGGCTGGATTCACTCCGCGCAGGCGCAGGAGACGACGTCCATCCACCTGACCATCGGGGTTTCCGCGGTCACCGGTCTGGACGTGGTCCAATCCGTCGTCGACACGTTGGCAGGAATCGGTGAGTTCCGGAAGTCCCTGCCGATGGGGGTCGATCCATCCGACCAAGGCGCGATGGCGGCGATCGCGACGAAGATCATGGCCGAGCTGGCCGACACCATGCGCCATCGCGGTGCCGAAATCAGCGAGAGCGGAGCCGCGAGGTTGTCGCGACGTCACGCGGACCGCACACGACCCGTTCCCGTCCGGCCGCTGGCGTCGTTGGACGCCGCCCAGCACGCCGGGACCACATCGGTGATCTGGCGCCGCGGCCTCGTCGCCAACACAGATCACTACGCCGACCGCGTCGTGCTGCGCCTTTCAGACCGGACCATCACCTTCCCTCCGTCGTGCGGGCCCGCGGTCGACGCCCTCGTACATGGACTCGTCGCCGATGCCTCATCGCTGCCCGGCCTCGACAGCGCAGATGCGGCGGTGCTCATTCGGAGACTGCTCAGGGAGTCGGTCGTGGTGCCCGCGAGTCGCGGATGACCTCCGCGAAACCGCCTCCGTGCAGCGACCAGTCCCTGACCCGCAGCGACCCGCTGTACGGCACTGCCTCCGCGGGGATGGCGTGGGTGCTGCTCGAACTCCCGGGCGCGTGGGGACGCTCCGCATTGCTGCAGTCCCCGGCGATCATCCAGCCCGACCTGGGGCGTGCCATTGCCCGCCGCTTCGAGTCCGCGGGTATGAGGATCGCGGCGATACGGCGCCCAGGTCGTCGTTCCGAGACACTGCGATGGCGATGGTTCATCGCCCACTCCGGTGAGGGGAGCGAGGCGCTGTACGCGGGCGAGGTGAGTGGGCCCCGCGACTATCTGGACGTTGCGGTCGACGGTTCCGGCGGCGAACTGGCCACCGGACCGCTCGTCGCGGTGTGCGCGCACGGAAAGCACGACCAGTGCTGCGCGGTTCGAGGACGCGGCGCGACCGCGGCGATCGCGGAG
>NZ_JBOGDD010001295.1:0-12265 GCF_050701675.1 Mycobacterium sp.
GTAATCAGATTTGCGGCAATGGACGTCACTCAGAGCACACCGAAATATGCTCTGCCCGAGGATATTCCGGCCTGGAAGTCTGTACTCGCTTCCCGACTGCCGAACCGCCCCGGCGCTCGCGAATTGCTCTGCTATGGAGCCACTTCCGTGGTGCAACTCCGCGGAAGCGGTGGTGGGGTGTACGACCCTTCTCTGGTGTTGGCGCTGGCGCAGTTCGGCCGCGCTTCCTGCGTGGTCTTGGGACAGGACCGCCACACGCAGACCCAGCTGACCCCCGGCGCTCTGCGGCAGGCGCGACGCGGAATGCGGTTGGCTGCCGACCTGCCGTTGCCGTTGGTCACCCTCATCGATACCCCGGGGGCGCACTCTCCCCGCACGCGGAGGAAGCCGGCCTGGCTGGTGAGATCGCCGGCTGCATCGCGGAGATGGTCTCCCTCGAGGTACCCACCGTGTCCTGCATCCTCGGCCAGGGCACCGGAGGTGCCGCCTTGGCGTTGCTACCCGCCGATCGCATCCTCGCTGCGCAGCATGGCTGGTTGGCAACGCTACCGCCGGAGGGATGCTGCCCTTGCTAATCCGACCGACAGATGGGTCTTGCCGACTCCGACCACGCCGAGTAGCAGGTCCCCGTGTGGTCCGTCGAGGAACCACGGGCTTGTCAGGTCGGTCCACAGGGTGTGGTCGTAGCGCACGGCTGCGGAGTCCGCCCAGGTTTCCAGGTGCATGGCGTCTAGGCCGGCGTCGCGGGCGACACCAGATGATCGACGGGGCTACCCGGGGGGATTCGGTTCTAGAGGAACCATCGCCCGATTCGTAGAATTGCACGAAGGAAGGTGGAATTCATGGTGACATAGCACAACATCTCGCCGGATACAGTGCGAACATGAAACTCGATAGCGTGATCGTTGTTGGTGCCGGCATCGTCGGGCTGTCAACGGCGTACTTCCTCCAGGAGCGCGATGTCGACGTGACGGTTGTTGATCGAGTCGGTGTCGGGGCGGGCTCGTCGTGGGGAAATGCCGGACAGCTCGCCCCCGCCCTGACGGTGCCGTTGCCTGCACCCGAGACATTCGCTTACGGGATGGGTGCGTTGTTCAACAGGTCTTCGGCATTCTCTGTCCCGTTGGCCATGAACCTGTCCCTGGTTCGCTTCTTGCTGGGATTCGTCCGGCACTGCACGCCCGAGAAGTGGCGTTCGGCGATGGCCGTGTATACGGAGCTGAATCGAAGCAGCATGGCCGCGTTCGATGAACTCATCGGCGGAGGGGTCGAAGAACCCACGGTGCCGGCCGAGCCCTTTCTCAATGCGTTCAGATCGGTTAAGGACAGGGATGTGCTGGTGAAGAGCCTGGACGCTGTCACCGAGGCAGGCGGGGCCGCAGACTACGATCTCGTGAGCGGAGCGGAGATCCGCTCGCTCGAACCGGTGCTTGGCACGAATGTCGGTGCGGGTCTGCGGCTATACGGGCAGCGGTACCTCAATCCCCCCCGCTTTCTCGACGCGCTCGCCGACGCCGTTCGCGCTCGTGGTGGCCGCATTGTCAGCGGGTTCAGCGTTGACGAGGTGCGAGAGCTCCAGGGCACGAGAGTGCAGGTGATCTCCGACGCGGGCGAGTCTTTGACCGCGGATGCCGTCGTTCTCGCGACGGGTGCATGGTTGGGCGACCTCGCCCGCAATTTTGGTGTGCGTCAGACGGTGCAGGCAGGGCGAGGCTACAGCTTCAGCGTCATCCCAGACGCCATGCCGACGCATCCGATTGATTTCCCGGCCCAGCACGTAGCGTGCACCCCGTTGGGCGACAAGTTCCGGATCAGCGGCATCATGGAGCTTCGTTCGGTAGCGGCAAAGCTGAACCCGCGCCGGATCGCCCATGTGATCGAGGCCGCGCGACCATTACTCGCCGGCATCGATTGGGACAGCCGTACAGATGAGTGGGTCGGTTCACGGCCATGTACGGCCGACGGCCTCCCCCTGATCGGCGCGACGCGGTCACCTCGCGTCTACGTCGGCGGTGGTCATGGCATGTGGGGCGTCACCCTCGGTCCGCTGACCGGAAAATACCTCGCGGCGCTGATGACGCAGGGAAGCGCCCCGGAGCTGGTCCGGAATTTTGACCCGCTGCGGTAGTGCAGTCCGTCAGTCGAACTCCATGACCCGCAGACTGAGCCACAGGGTAAGGGTGTCATCCGGGTTGTCCAGGTCGATCTCGAACAGCTCGCCGACCCGACGGAGCCTGTACCGCAACGTGTTCTGATGCAGCGAAAGTCGGTTAGCGGTCTCGGCCGAGTTCCGTGAGCAATCGAGATAGGTCCGGATCGTGTTCGCATAGCTCGTTCCCGTGCGCGCGTCGAAATTGAGAACGGCCTCCGCTTGTCGCGAAACGAGCTGGGAAGTGTTGCGGAACACTCGTGCGAGTTCGATGAGCGTCAGTTGGCTTTGCACGTCGAGCGCGCTGGCCACGTTCGTCTCCATCTTCCGATTCGCCAGTAGGAGCAGTACCAGGTCCGCGTCGTGTTTGGACCTCGTAATTTGGCTGATCGTGGTGACGATGGTGCCGATGGCCGCCCGAACTGAAATGCGCAGAGCCGAATCCGCCCGGGCGATCGAGCGCCGCGCAAGTCCCTCCAATCCGCGCACCGCCCTCGCCCCCGAAAACAGTACGTAGACCGTATTTCCGATCACGACGCATTCCGAGCCGTGTTCGTGCGCCTCACATTGCACGGCGATGAGGTCGAGCAAGCGCGACATTTGCAGGTCTTCGCCATCGAGTGCGAATTGCGGCTGGAAGGCCACCAGGACGAAGGGGCCGGAGGTGTCCAATTCCAGTTGTTCGGCGAGAAGACCCGCATCCGCTTCGGATTCGAACAGCCCGCGCACCAGCTCGGCCCGCTGTTGGCGTACGAGATCGACTGAACTGCGGGCGCGAAGCAGATGGAGTGCTGCAATATCAGCGGCGTGCTCCAAAGCGCGTTCGGCATCGGAGTCGAGGTCCCCTGCAGCGTCGACGACCCAGATCGAGCCAAGCGCACGAGAGCCGGCCCGGACTGCAATGGCTAGCCGCGGCAGGAGCGGCGGCTTTCCGGCGATCCTGATCGCACCCGAAGCGTTGAAGACAGCCGCATATTGATCGACGTTTGCCGGGAGCTTCGGCACCTGCCTGCCGAGGATCCCGTCCCTGCGCTCGGAATCGATCTTCTGTTCCGACAGCGTCGAGTACGCCAGTACGCGTTCCTTCATATCCTCGATGGCGGTCGCGCCTCCGACCATCGCGCTGATGGCGTTGGCCAGAGCGAACAGGTCTCCGACCACCAGGGCCGAAAGAGAGTCATCCGCATTCATGGCCGCATCGAGCGCGGAGTTGATCAGCGCGTCCAACTGGCGCCATTCGATTTCGTCGTCGGCGATGAGGAGCGCGATGCCCACGGAATCCGCAACCTCAGCGAGCGCTTCGACACCCAGCGAGAACGACTTGATCACCAGTGCCCCGAATCCGCGGCGCGCGGCTTCGCGGATCACCTCCGCGGACGCCGGAGCCTCGGGGTGAAGGCCGATCCCCAGCAGTATCCCGCTCCGCGGCCCACTCAGGGGCATCAACGGGTCGAACAACGTCGGACTCGTTATCGGAAGCCGCAGTTGCGAGTCTCCCGAGGCCAGCCACAGACCAACGCTGTCCAGGACGTGGAGCAAATCGGCCACCGCAATGCTCCGCGGCTTATACCTCGACTGGCTCATGCAGCAACTTTAGCGAGGCGATGAACGCTCGCCCCACCATCTTCAGCCACGGAACCTCGGGAAGCCGTAGTCGTTCACGACAAGACATTGGGTCATCATTGGTTGGCGCGGCTGAAGACCTCGGGGGCCAAGCGTCGCCATACTGGGCAAAAGCGCAGCCCGCTTCAGAGGAGAAACACAAAATACATGAAGAGCAATTCCGTCGGGAAGGCCGCCATCGCGGCCGCTGCAGCAATCATTCTGTTGGCGGGTTGTTCGGGAGGGGGAGGAGGGGCGAGTTCCAGCGGCGATGCGTCGTCGTCTGTCGTAGTCGAGACATCGTTCGACCTCAAGACAATTGACCCTGCGCGTCAGTTCGAGCCGACCGGGTCAATGCTCGACCACGCGCTTTACGAGTCGCTGCTCACCTTCAAGGACGGCGATGTGTCGAAGCCGGCTGACGGCTTGGCCTCGTTCAAACTGTCCGATGGCGACAAGGTCATGACCTTGACCATGAAGGACGGGGCAACCTTCTCCGACGGATCCGCTGTGACAGTGGATGACGCCGTGTTCTCGCTGCAACGGGTTCAGGGCATCGCCGGGAACCCGTCATTCATGCTGAAAGACGTCAAGATCGAGAAGACATCGGATAAGACCCTCACGCTGACATCGCCGCAGTCCAACCCGGCACTGGCCTTCATCCTTCCCAATCCGAGTCTCGGCATTGTGAATTCCAAGGTTGTGAAGGAAAACGGAGGCACCACCGATAAGAACGATAAAGCGGAGGCGTTCCTCAACAAGACCTCCGCGGGATCGGGCGCGTACACGCTGTCGTCCTATGACGCGAACTCACAGGTTGTTCTCGAAGCCAGCCCGAAGTACCACGGCACCGCGCCGGCAAAGAAGCGCGTTGTCGTGCGGAACGTCGCCGGCGAAACTCAGGCGCTGAATATCCAATCTGGTGAATCGCAGGTCGCCCTTGACCTGAACCCGGATCAAGTGAAGCAGCTTGACAAGTCCGCGGTGAATGTCTTGACCGAGCCGTCCACCGACACGGTGTATCTGATGATGAACCAGTCCCCCGCAATCAGCGCGTGGACCTCGAACGCTGACTTCAACACGGCGGTGAAGTTCGGCCTGGATTACGGCAAGATTCTTGCTCTGGCCGGAGACGGTGCCGCGCGACCTGGCGGTGTTGTGCCATCGGAGTTCCTCGGGGCATTGCCGACGGAGAAGGGGCTCCAGTTCGACCTTGACGCGGCGAAGAAGTCTTTGGCCGCTTCCGGGTACAACGGTGAAGAAGTAGTGCTGAGTTACCCGAACGACATCACCCTGGACGGCCTACAGATGCAGCCGTTCGCCGAGACGATTCAGTCCCAGCTCAAGGCAGTGGGGATCAACCTCAAGTTGGCCCCCGGCCCGGAGGCGACCGAGCTCGATAACTACCGCGCTGGCAAAGAGCAAATGGGACTGTGGACCTGGGGAGCCGACTACCCGGACCCTTCGGACTACCTCGTGTACCTTCCCGGACAGAACCTCGGGCTACGTGCCGTGTGGAAAGAGGGCGCAAACGGCGAGATTGACTCGCTCGGTGCCAAGGCGGTGGCTGCATCCGGTGATTCCGAACGATCGACCGCATACCAGGACCTTCAGGTTGCACTCAATGAGAAGGGTCCATTCGTCTCCCTCATCCAGCCCGTCAAGAATCTGGTGACGGTGAAATCGATCGAGTCGGCCGCGGCAAACCCCATCTGGCAAATCGATATCGAGAGCATCAAGTAGTCACGTGGTAGCCGGTGACGGGGTCATGCCCTCCACACTTCCGGGCGCAGACCCTGGCGAGAGTGGTCGGGTCCCCGTCCCGGATGTGCCGCACACGCGGCGCTATCTTCACCCTTTGCTGCGGTACATCCTGATCAGGATCGGGCTCGGAGTCGTCCTGGTTTTCGGTGTCACCGTGGTGACCTTCTCCCTGACAAATCTGGTGCCAGGGGATCCGGTTCAGGCCGTACTGGGCGAGCAGGCCTCCGCGAACCCAGAAATCGTCAAGCAGTTCCGGGCCGACATGGGCTTGGACAAACCGCTTCCCGTTCAGTACGCGATCTACATCGGCAACTTGCTCCAGGGCGATCTCGGGGTTTCGGCACAGACCAAGACTCCTGTCGCGTCGGACCTTGCCGTGGCATTCCCCGCCACGGTCGAGTTAGCGGTTGCCGCGATTGTGGTGTCGGTGTTCATCGGAATCGGCCTTGGCATGTGGGGGGCGCTTCGGCGAGGCCGAATAACCGACCACGTCATCCGCATCGTGAGTCTGATCGGTATTTCAATACCGACGTTTTGGCTGGCACTGGTGGTGTACTACATTTTCTTCTTCAAACTTCATGCTTTGCCGGGGTCGGGCCGGCTGTCACCGATCACCATTCCTCCACCCAACGTGACCGGGTTTTACACGGTCGATTCGCTGATCGCCGGGCAGTGGGAAACCTTTATGGATGCGCTGGAGCATTTGGTCCTGCCTGCATCTGTCTTGGCCCTGTTTACGATCGGGTTGCTGACCCGGTTCGCGCGGTCATCCGTCCTCGAAGTTCTCAACATGGACTATGTGCGCGCAGCGCGGGCGAAGGGCTTGCCGTCCAGGGCTGTAGTGATGCGCTACGTGCTCCGCGGCGCGCTGGTCCCGATCATCACGGTGATCGGTATTTCGTTCGGATCCCTCCTGTCGGGTGCGGTACTGACGGAGGAGGTCTTCTCATGGCATGGGATCGGTCAATACGCCTATAACGGCGCGACACATCTGGATCTGCCGGTGGTCATGGGCGTCGGCTTGATCGTCGGCGTGATCTATATCCTGGTCAACCTCATCGTCGACGTGATCTACGGCTTCATCGATCCGAGGGTGAGGAACCCGTGAGCGACGTTATTGAGGCGGTCCACGCCAGAAAGTGGAAGTTCCGTTTTCCGAAGGCGTTACGTTCTCCGCTCGGAATCATCGGCGTGAGCATCGTTGGACTTTGGATAGTCATCGCGATCTTCGCGCCGCTCATTGCACCCTACGATCCGCTCGTCCAGTCGTTCCCACGGTTGCAAGCACCCGACAGCACGAATCTCCTTGGCACGGATGCCGTTGGGCGTGACGTCTTCTCGCGGGTGCTTTACGGCGCGCGGACGTCCATGGTGCTCGCCTTCCTCGTTGTGGCGTGCTCGATGACCATCGGCACGGTCCTCGGCGCAGTGGCCGGCTACTTCGGCAAGGTCGTGGACGAGGTCATCATGCGAATAGCGGACCTCGTCTTTGCCTTCCCCACGATCATTTTGGCAATGGTGATTGCCGCGGCGCTCGGCCCGAGTCTCACGAATGCGTTCATCGCTCTGCTGTTCGTCTCGTGGCCGAGCTATGCCCGTGTCGCCCGTTCCCTCGTCATCGTCGCGCGGCAGAATGACTATGTCGTGGCCGGTCGCCTCCTTGGGTCCAGCTCACTCACCTCGCTTCGCAGAGACGTGTTGCCCAATGTCATTTCACCGATCTTCGTGCTGGCGACCCTGAATGTCGGAGCCGCGATCTTGGATCTGGCCGGGCTGTCATTCCTCGGCCTTGGCGCCATCCCGCCCACGCCCGACTGGGGTCTGATGATCTCGGAGGGCGTTCGGCAGTTCTCGTCCTGGTGGATCGCGCTGTATCCCGGGCTGGCGATCCTGACGGTCGTCGTGGCATTCAACCTGATGGGGGATTCGCTTCGCGATTCGCTTGACCCGACGACCACCAAAGTGGTCAAGGAGCGCGGAATATGACGCCCGGACTGAGCATCCGGGATCTGAAGCTGACCATCGGCGCGGCGAAGATCCTCGACGGCATCACCTTTGATGTTCCCGCCGGCAGGATAACCGGGTTGGCCGGCGAATCCGGGTCCGGAAAGACGATGACCGGTATGGCGGTGTGCGGCCTGCAGCCGGCGAATGCTCGGGTCAGCGGATCGATCGAATACGACGGAAGGGAACTCGTCGGGATGTCGGCCCGGTCGATGAATGCTCTTCGCGGCCGCGAGATCGCCGCCGTCTTCCAGGACCCGACCGCGTCGCTGCATCCGATGTTGAATATCGGCGTCCAGCTGACGGACCATCTCAGACACCACGAGGGGCTCGGCAAAGCGGCAGCGCGCGAACGCGCGATCAGCGTGCTGGAGAAGTTGCGGGTCCCCGAGCCGGAATCGGCGCTGAAGAAGTATCCGCATCAGTTCTCGGGTGGCCAGCTGCAGCGTATTGCCATTGCCGGTGCGATCATCTGCAACCCCAAAATCCTCATCGCCGACGAACCGACGACCGCCCTCGACGTGATCGTGCAGGCGGGAATTCTGCGATTGCTCAGGGAGCTCTGCGATGAATCGGGCTTGGCCATCCTCCTCGTCAGCCACGACTTGGGCGTGATGTCGGCGCTGGCAGATCGGATTGTCATCATGCGGAGAGGCCGCATTGTCGAGGCGGGTGACCGGTTCGACGTGATCACCGCTCCGCGTGAGGAATACACGCAGCAACTGATTGCCTCCCTTCCGAACGCGATCGGCTACGAGGCCCGAGGCGGCGACCTCAGATGAGCGAACAACTTCTGCGGATCGACGGGGCGACGGTCACCTATCGTCGACCGGGACTGGGCCGCCTCACCGCGCTGGATGACGTCAGTCTCGACCGGGAGAAGGGGCACGTGCTGGGGGTGGTGGGGGAATCCGGCAGCGGCAAGTCGACACTCGCACGGGTCATTTGCGGTCTGGAGTCCCTGGATTCAGGCAGCGTTCTGTTCAACGGGCATCCGGTGGGGAAGCTCGGGCTGCGGCGCCGACCGGCCGAACAGATAGCGATTCAGATGGTCTTCCAGAATCCATATGCGTCGCTGAACCCGAGGCGCACCGTAGCGAGCCAGATCGAAGATGGACTTCGCGCGTGCGCCGGTGACCAACGATGGACCGTCGCGAGCTTGCTCGAGGAGGTCGAGTTGGACAGCGGCGCAGCCCATTTGTATCCCAATGAGTTCTCCGGCGGCCAGCGGCAACGGATCGCCATTGCCAGGGCGATTGCCGCAGGCCCGGATCTGCTGATCGGGGACGAACCGATCGCGTCGCTCGACGCGTCGCTGCAAGCCAAGATCGCCCGCCTCATGCGGAATCTCGCGCTCAGGACGGGTGCGAGTCTGATGTTCATTTCCCATGACCTTGCGGTGGTCCGCGTCATCGCCGACGAGGTCGCCGTGATGAATCACGGGAAGATCGTCGAGCGCGGGCATGTCGAGCAGGTGTGGAACGATCCCCAGGACGACTACACGAGGCGGCTGATCGCTGCCATCCCGCTCGTCGACGGACTGGGGAATCTGGGCGGGATTACCCCCGCTCGCTCCACGGGCGCTGCGGTTGTGTCACGCGCGGATGGATGAGACGACACAGTCAGTGAGGAACGACGTGAATTCATGGTCGGCGACCGAGCTATTTCGGCATACCCCGTTATTTGACGGTCACAATGATCTCGCCGAGGCGTTGCGGGAGAAGTTCGGGTATTCGGTAGACGGCCTGAGCACCGTGCAGGATGCGCTGCACACCGATGTCGAGAAGCTGAGGCGCGGCGGGGTGGGAGCGCAATTCTGGTCGGTATGGGTTCCCTCGCATTTGGCCGAGGAGGCCGCGGTCGTGGCGACCCTGGAGCAGATTGATGCTGTCTACCGTCTCGTCGCACGGTATCCGGATGCCTTCGGGTTTGCCCGGACGGCGGCCGATGTGGAGCGCGTGTTCGCGAGCGGTCGGATCGCGTCGCTGATGGGGGTCGAGGGCGGACATTCGATTGCCGAGTCGCTGGGCGTGCTGCGGATGTTCGCCCGTCTCGGCGTCCGCTATATGACGCTGACCCATAATGACGACACGGCGTGGGCGGCGTCTGCGACCGGGCTGCGACAGACCACCGGACTCAATGAGATGGGGAAGGCGGTCGTCGCGGAGATGAACCGGATCGGCACCCTCGTCGATTTGTCTCATACTTCCGAGTCCACTCAATTGGACGCGCTCGCAGTCACCTCTGCCCCGGTCATCTTCTCGCATTCCTCCGCGCGAGCGGTGACCGATCACCCGCGCAACGTATCCGATCACGTCCTCTCGAAGGTCGCCGCAAACGGTGGCGTGGTGCAGGTCACGTTCGTCCCCGAGTTCGTTTCGCAGCGATGCCTGGATTGGGAGGCCGAGATGATCGCGCAGCGGGTGAGTGTGGGGCTTGAGGAGCTACGTCCACCGCACCGGTCCGTGGTCTCCGCGCAAGAAACTCGATTTCCCGCAGCACCCAAACCCGGTGAGTCTGCGGCATCGACCAAGCTCCGGAATGCCGCGCAACCGGCGAGTGACTCTGATATCCGCGCCAGCGGGACGCGAGCGGCACAGCTCGACCGATGGCTGGAGGCAAACCCCTCGCCGCAATCCACCCTGCGCGACGTGGCGGATCACGTGGATCACGTCCGCGAGGTGGCAGGAATCGCTCACGTCGGAATCGGCGGAGACTTCGACGGCACTCCGACGGTGACAGTCGGGCTCGAAAACGTAAGCATGTATCCCGCCCTGTTCAACGAACTGGCGTCGAGAGGTTGGTCGCGTGCGGATGCGCAGAAGCTCGCGGGCGAGAACGTTCTCAGGGTGTTGCGCGAGGCCGAAGAGGCCGCCAGTGGATTCATCGGGTGATGAGTGTCCTGTGAGAAACCTTGGGTATGTCGGAACGGTTGGCGTGCAAAGCCGTTGGGCTGACGAAGTCGCGTAGCGCGTAGCAGGCTTCGCCGGCCTGGCCAGACGGGCTCGATCGGCTTCTCGCGGCCGCCGCGGATCTGCCGCCAGCCCTCGCCGTCGTGCCAGACCTCGCCACCATTGACCTCGACGCAGACGATGCCAGCGCCCTCGATCGCGACGGCGAAATCGACCTCGTGGTCCTTGAGATGGTCGGTAACGCGTTGGCCTGGGACGACGAGGTCGTTGGGTTCGAGCTGGTCGACGAGCGCCTGCCACGTGCCGCGTCGGAGCTGTTGAGCCGGGGTGTTTCCGTGACGGTGATGGTCATGGGCTTGGCTAGCCCCGGCGTCTCCTCGCATCCCGCAACACTTCTCTCGCCGCGTTGCGTCCGTTCGCACCGGTCACCCCACCACCCGGATGCGTACCGGCGCCACACAGGTAGAGATTCTTCACGGGGGTCCGGTACTTCGCCCACCCCCGCACCGGGCGCATGAACAGCAGCTGGTCGGGCGACATGTCGCCGTGCAGCGCGTGACCACCCGTCAGGCCCATCACCCGCTCCATGTCCAGCGGGCTCAGCACCTGGCGGTGCTCGATCAGACCGCTCAACCCCGGGAAGTGCGCCTCCAGTTGGGTGATCACCTCGTCGGCCCGCTTGTCCTTGATGTCGTCCCAGCTCGTGTCGCGCAGATGGAACGGTTGCGAGTTCACGTCGATCGTGGCGATGTGCTTGCCGTCGGGCGCCAACGACGGGTCGTGCACTGTCGGGAACACGATTTCCACGTGTGAATCCCGCACCGCCAGGCCGTACTGCGCCTGCGCCTGCTGCAGATCCATCTCGGCGGTGAACGGATTCACCTCCATGATGCCCCGGTGATAGGGCTGCACTCCCCCGCTCGGAAGCCCTGTCACATAGGGCAAATCGGACAGCGCCAAGTTGATCTTGATGCTGGTGCCCATGCAGCGGTAGGCCTCCACCTGACGGACGAAGTCATCGGGCAGATCCGCCCGATCGACCAGCGACAGGAACGTGTGCTTCGGGTCGGCGTTCGACAGCACCCGCGTCGCGGTGATCTCCTCACCGGACACCAGCCGCACCCCGGTGGCCTGCCCGCCGCGCGTCGTGATGCACTGTACCGCTGCATCGCAACGGATTTCCGCGCCAGCCTCCCGCGCCGCATCCGCCATCGTCTCCGTCAGCACGCCCATGCCGCCGCGCACGAAGCCCCACTGCCGAACCCCGCCGTCGCTCTCCTCGCTGGCATGGTCGTGCAGCAACACGAACGCCGTCCCCGGGGTCGACGGTCCCGCCACGCTGTCGTTGATCGCATGCCAGCCCAACGCGGCCAGGACGTGCTCACTCTCGAAGCGCTCCGCAAGGATCTGATGCGCGCTCGAGGTGAACAACCGCGCCAACTGGTCCAGGTGCTTGCGGGTGCGCAGACCCACTCCCCCCAAACGAGCCAAGCCACGCAGATCATCGAGACTGCGAACCCTCGGGTCGGGTGCGGTCCAGTCGAACACCGGCAATACCTGCTGGACCATCTCGCTGAGGTCCTCTTCGAACTTTGGCAGTGCCCACGCATCGTGCGCCGAGAACCGCTTCGTGTTCGCGACGTTCTCCGCCATGTCGTCGCCCAGGTAGTACGAGGCCCCGTCGGGGTAGAGATTCAGCGTCGGGCCCGCCGGGTCGACGAAGATCCCGCGGCGCTCCAATTGCATGTCCTGCCAGATGGCTTCGCGCAGCATCGACAGCACGTAAGCCCCGGTCGACGCCCGGTAGCCGGGCGCGAACTCCTCGGTGTTGCAG
>NZ_JBOGDD010001296.1:0-1593 GCF_050701675.1 Mycobacterium sp.
GGATGAACCACGCAGCCGTCAGAAGCATCGCGGCCCTGACGTTCTGGCCGTCGTCATGGGCAATCGACAACGCCCCGCGGGTATCGCCGTCACCGGCGATGAAGCCCAGATACACGATGACCAACAGGCCGACACTGCCGAAGTAGCCTGCCGCTGAACCGAATCCGGAGATCCGCCCGGACGTGTCTGCCGTGGAGAGCTGCCGCAGCATGGCGTTGTACGGGACCGTGGCCAGATCACTGAAGGCCGCGGTGCACGCAAGCAGCACCAAGGCGGGCCACAGGTAGTGGTAGTCGGCGCGAACGAGGCTCATCGCGGACGTCAAGACCACGACGACTCCGGTCAGGACGGCCAACGCGGTGCGACGGCGGTGCGGCGCGTCGACGAGAACCCCCGTCGCCGGGGCGAGCAGCGCGACGAACACGCCCGCGATGGTCAGCACCCGGCCGAGCCAGCTCGCGGGCGTCGTCGGACCCGGCAGTCCCGCCCCGACCTGTTGGGTGAGATAGACCGAGTAGACGAACGTGACGACGATCGCGTTCACGCCAGTGGCACCGCAGTCCCACAACGCCCACGCGACTACCCGGGACCTCGCCGCGGTGCGAGGAATCGTCGCGGGGTTGGTCATGAACGCACTCTATTGGTCCCTACGATTGTGCCCATGTCCGTACCCGCTCCCAGTCCCGACGCACGCGCCGTCGTCACCGGCGCCTCGCAGAACATCGGTGAGGCATTGGCCACCGAACTCGCTGCCCGCGGGCACCACCTCATCATCACCGCCCGCCGGGCAGACGTACTCACCTCGCTGGCGGATCGCTTGACCCAACGCTACGGCGTCACCGTCGAGGTGCGCCCCGTAGACCTCGTCGACCCCACGCAGCGCGCCGAGTTCTGCTCCGAGCTCGCGCAGCGCGACGTCTCCATCCTGTGCGCCAACGCGGGAACGGCCACGTTCGGCGCAGTGGCCAACCTCGACGTCGACGGCGAGAAGGCTCAGGTTCAGCTCAACGTCCTCGGCGTGCACGACCTCGTGCTCGCGGTGCTGCCGGGAATGGTGCGGCGCCGCGGGGGCGGGATCCTCATCTCGGGGTCCGCCGCGGGCAACTCGCCCATCCCCAACAACGCGACCTACGCCGCGTCCAAGGCGTTCGTGAACACCTTCAGCGAGTCGCTGCGCAGCGAGGTGAAGCCACACGGAATCCACGTCACCGTGCTGGCGCCGGGACCGGTGCGCACCGAGCTGCCCAATCCGGACGAGCAGTCCCTCGTCGAGAAGCTGATTCCGGACTTCCTGTGGATCTCCACCGAACACACCGCGAAGGTGTCGCTGGATGGGTTGGAGCGCAACAAGATGCGCGTCGTTCCCGGGGTGACGTCCAAGGCGATGTCGGTGGCGAGCGGTTACGCGCCGCGGTCCATCGTGACGCCGATCGTCGGCGCCGTCTACAAGAAGCTGGGCGGCGAGTAGCTCTCCCCGCTCACCGACCTAGCGGCGGCGGGGCGGAAGTCGGCGTCTTGTACGCGACCGGGATGTGCGTGAAGACGACGCGCTTACCCTGCAACTCGGCCGGGCGGAGCGACACCGTCAACGGC
>NZ_JBOGDD010001297.1:0-1906 GCF_050701675.1 Mycobacterium sp.
TCACTGAAGTCCAGGAAGTCGGTGACAACCGGCTTCTTGCCCTTGTAGGCCCGGTCGCCGATCAATACCACCATGCCCGTGTGGGTTTCGTAGACCTCGGGGGCCATTGCGACACGCGGGTCGGCGCCGCGAGGGACGACGACCGATGCTGAGTTCATGCTGTGAGCATGACGCCGCGACCGGCCCGTGGGTAGCGGTCCTCAGACCCCGCTCGGCGGCCACAGGTCCTCAATGCGTGGGGTCGAAAGACTCTGGCACCGGGACCGTGCCAGAGGCGATAGTTCGCCGTAGGCGACAGGAGGTAACAACATGCCGAAACAAGTGGTGCCAAGCCGTGTCATCACCGACGCCGTGCACATCGCGTGCCGCGCACCGTCCTTTCACAACAGCCAGCCGTGGCGATTCGTCGGGGAGGGTGCCGGAGTCCTGCACCTGGACCGCGACCGCCTCGTCGACACGGATTCCTCGGGCCGGCAGGCGCTTCTGAGCTGTGGGGCGGTGCTCGACCACCTCAGGGTCGCGATGGCCGCGGCTGGGTGGGTGGCCAACGTCGACTATTACCCCAACCCGAACGACTACACCCATCTCGCGTCGATCGACTTCATCCCGATGTCGTTCGTCACCGACGGTCACCGCCGTCGCGCCGACGCGATCCTGACTCGACGCACCGACCGCCTGCCCTTCGCGGCGCCGGACGGTTGGGACCAGTTCGAGCCATTGTTGCGCCGCACCGTCGACGATGATCTCGCGCTGCTGGACATGCTGAGCCAGGACGCCAGGACCCGGCTCGCCGAGGCATCCGGGTTGACCGAGGCACTGCGCCTCTACGACTCGTCGTATCACGCCGAACTCGCCTGGTGGACGGGGCCGTTCGCAACCAACGATGGCATCCCCCACAGCGCCCTCGTCTCAGCCGCCGAGAGTGACCGAGTCGACATCGGCCGCAGCTTCCCCGTCACCCATCACCGGGAACGCCGTTCACAGGTCGCCGAGGACCATTCCAAGGTGCTGGTGCTCTCCGCGCTCGGCGACACCCGCCGCGACGTCCTGACTTGCGGAGAGGCGCTCTCCGTGGTCCTCCTGGAAGCTACGATGGCCGGTCTGGCCACGTGTCCTCTGACCCACATGACCGAAGTCCAGGCCAGCCGCGACATCGTCAGTGCCCTGACCGGTCACCCTCTGCCGCAGGTGCTGATCCGCATCGGCTTGGTACCCGCGATGGACGAGGTACCGCCGCCCACGCCGCGACGCCCTCTGCAGGACGTACTCGTGTGGCAGCCGTCGGTCGCCTGCAGACGGTGCCGACCTCCAATGCCGACCGTCTCGTAGAGCCGCTCGACGTCGGTTCGCGCAGGACTGACGGTGCGGTGGCGCCTCCGGATTGCCGGAAACCAGCGCTCCAATCGGGATTTCGCGGCATGCTACTGCTAGCGGTGCATGGGAATACGCTTCGCCGGTTCCCCTAGACACCCGGAGGTACGGGCACGTGGGCATGGACGATGAAGATTCGACATTTGCGGAATTGGGCCGACGATCCCCCATGGGCAGCATGCGCGCGCAACTCGACGAGTTGCTCGGCGCCCGCGACCAGATGGAACACCTGTTGCGTGCCATCGTCGGGCTCGCGGCGGATCTCGACCTCGACGCAACCCTACGTCGCATCGTGTCCGCCGCGATGGAGCTAACGAGTGCCCGTTACGGTGCGCTCGGCGTCCGGGGGCCCGACGGAAAACTCATTTCGTTTCTACATTCCGGGATGGACGGCGAGACTGTCGACCGAATCGGTCACCTGCCCGTCGGCAAGGGCGTCCTCGGGGTCCTGCTCGACGAACCCCAGCCACTTCGCCTCGATGATCTGGGCACGCACCCGGCCGCGGCTGGATTTCCCGAACACCATCCTCCGATG
>NZ_JBOGDD010001298.1:0-4289 GCF_050701675.1 Mycobacterium sp.
GGGCATATCGGATTGCCCGCGTTGTTCACCGTCCAGTTCTTGCCACTACCCCGACAGGGTGTCCTCGAGCTCATGGGTTCATCTTCCTCCGCTCGTCGTTCGGGATGACCGCGCGCGGTAGATTCGCCGGTGATGGGTAGCGATACCGGTGTCGCCAGGGACGAGACGAGCTCTGGCGTCGAGCCTGCCGTCTCTCCGCGAGTGCGCAGGGCCTTCGGCCTGCTCGAACGCTTCGCGCCCGCGGCGGGTTCGAGGTGGGCCGTGCAGCTCTGGTGCACGCCACCGGCCGTCGAGATGAGTCTGCGCATGCCGCCCGGGGTGTCACCGGGGGAGCCCGTTGAGGCGTTCTGGGATGGTCACCGGATTGCAGGCGAGTCGTGGGGCGCCGGACCTCCGGTGTATCTGGTGCACGGCTGGGGTGGTTGCCGCGCGCACCTCGCGGTGTTCGTCAAGCCGCTCGTCGAGGCCGGCCACCGGGTCATCGCCTTCGACCTGCCAAGCCACAACGAGTCCGAGACCGGCGAGATGGCGCAGGGACGGACCACGATCGTCGAGTGCGCCGAAGCGGTCCGGGCGATCGTGCAGACCCACGGGCCTGCGCACGCGGTCGTGGGGCACTCGCTCGGCGCCAAGGCCGCAGCGTTGGCGTTGGCGAAGGGTGCACCGATCGAGCGGATGGTGTTCCTGGCGCCGATGGGCGACTTCGCGTTGTACCTGGACCTCTTCGCCCACCGTCACGGGTTCGGACCTCGGATCCGCGCCGGGCTTGAACGCCGGCTGAGCCGACGCCTCGGCACCCCGCTGTTCGATACCGACATCTCCCACGTGGCAGGCCGACTGACCGATGCGACGCCGCTTCTGGTCGTTCACGATCCAGACGACCCCGACAGTCCCTACGAGATGAGCGAGCGGATCGTCGAGGTCTGGCCCGGAGCAAGTCTGGTGACCACCCGCGGACTCGGGCGGCTCGCGCACTACCGCATCTTGCGGCACCGCCCCGCGATCAATTCCGGTGTCGAGTTCATCCTTCACCCAGCCACCAGCTAAGGCGGAGGTAGTGAACTCTTCCTCCGACGTCACGCGTTTCGCGCAGAACGGCGTCTTCGAGAGACTCGCCCGCGCCGGATACGTGATGAGCGGCCTCCTGCACCTCGTCATCGGATACCTCGCCATCCGGATTGCGTTCGGCAGCGGCCGCGGTGACGCGGACCCGTCTGGAGCGCTGGCGGCCGTCGCCGGCCAACGCGGTGGCGACGTCGCGCTGTGGATTGCCGCAGTCGCGTTCGTATTCATGGCGCTGTGGCGGCTCGTCGAGACGGCTCTCGGGCGTTCGACGGACCCGAAAGCGCAAGGCGCACTGGCAGAGACATCGGATCGGGCCAAGGCCTTCGCGCTCGCCGTCGTGTACTTCGCGTTCGCGTACTCCGCGTTCGGATTCGCTCGGGGTACCGGCGCGTCCTCCGCGAAACAGAACTCGACGATGAGTGCCCGGCTGATGCAATCCCAAGCCGGCACGGTGGCCCTCATCGCCGCGGGGGTGATCATCGTGGCGGTGGGCGCCTACCACGTCTACAAGGGTGTGAGCCGTAGCTTTCTCGACGATCTCAAGGGCAGGTCCGGCGATCTGGCGGTCAGGCTGGGAGTGCTTGGCTACGTGGCGAAGGGTCTGACGATTGTCGTGGCCGGGGCACTGGTGATCGTCGCGGCGAGTCGTTCCGAGCCGGCCAAGGCCACCGGTTTGGACGGTGCTCTCAAGACGCTCGGCGCCCAGCCCTACGGAGTGGTTCTCCTCGTCCTTGCGGGCCTGGGCATCATCACCTACGGGTTGTACAGCTTCGTGATGGCGCGTTACACGAAGATGTGAGCGCGACGACGGCCGGAATCCGGCCGGGCGTCCGACGCCGCACACCGCTATCAGTGTTTGCGTGGCGGTCAGCCCTCTTGGGACTCCAGCAGCTTGTCCGTGGTGCGCCGGATGTGTGCGCCAAGCAAATCGCCTGCCAACTCGGAATCCCGCGCGATCACGGCCTCGATGATGGCGCGATGCTCGCCGGCGATGTCGCGTTGGCGATCGTGAAGGGGTGCGGACCACCGTCGATAGAGTTCGGCTGACTCGCGCAGCGACATCGCCACCGTACGGATTCGCCGGTTCGGGCATCCCACGAGCAGTGCATCGTGAAACGCGGCATGAGCCTCGACCCACTGTTCGGAGAACCGGGCCGGATCCTTGACGTCGTACATGGGCGCTCGGTTCAGAACGTGGTGCGCGGACATGGCTTTCGCCTCCCATTCCACATCCGCGTTGGTTATCGCGTAACGCAAGGCGAGGACCTCGATCTCACAACGAGCGTCGGTGAGATCCGCGAGGTCCTCCGGTGAAATGTCGGTGACCCGAAAACCCTGCTGCCACTCGGAGATCACCAAACCCTGCTCGGCAAGGCGCTGCAGCGCTTCCCGGATGGCCCCGATGCTGGAGCCGAACCGCGTCACCAGGGACGCAAAGGGGAGCTTGCTGCCCGGTTCGAGACGTCCCGCGAGGATGTCGCTGCGGAGCTCGTCGAAGACGCTGGTCTTGGACTGTCGTGCCGAACTGCGCGCGTCGACGGCGCTGGTGGCCTTCATCTCCGAACTCTCCCGTTCCGTGGGTAGCCGCCGAAGCCGCCCGGTAATTCGAACAGGCTAACACGTAACGAAACCGAGGACTGTTTTCGAAAACAGGGTTGACATTCGTAAGTACGTGACATCTGATGGGGATACCACTCCGTGTGGCCGGCGCCACACCCGAGCAATGGAGCAACACGTGCGCTTGATGAACTTGAATGGCCGGCTTCACGTCGCAACGCCCAACGGCGCAGTCGACGTGTCGAAGGCCTCCGATGGCCACTTCGGCCCGGACGCGCAGGCCGTGTACGACCAGTGGGAGGCGTTCTCGGACTGGTACTCGTCGCGGCGGGGCGAGTTGTCGGCGATGTCCGCCGTCGACGTCGATCCCTCCGAGCTGGGATCGCCGGTGCCAGCTCCGCGGCAGGTGTTCGCCGTAGGACTCAACTACAGCGAACACGCCGCCGAGTCCGGCTTCAGCAGGCCCGACCAGCCGGTGATCTTCACGAAGTTCTCGTCTTCGATCACCGGGGCGGTCACCACCGTGCCGCTGCCCGAGGGCTCCGTCGACTGGGAGGTCGAGTTGGTGGTCGTCATCGCCAGAGGCGGCCGACACATCCCGGTCGAGGACGCGTGGCGGCACGTCGCCGGGCTCACGGTCGGCCAAGACCTTTCCGAACGGCAACAACAACATTCGGGTCCGGCGCCCCAGTTCAGCCTGGCAAAGTCCCATCGCGGATTCTCGCCGATCGGGCCCGCGCTGGTCACAGTCGACGAGCTCGCCGACGCCGATGACCTTGCGATCACGGCGACGATCAACGGCGAGGTGGTGCAGCAGGGCCGCACCAGTCAATTGATCTTCTCGGTCCCCGTCCTGCTGTCGACGCTGTCGCGGACGGTCGAGCTCTACCCGGGTGACGTCGTGTTCACCGGCACGCCCGCAGGTGTCGGCGCAGGACGCACGCCGCCGCGCTTCCTCGGTCCCGGCGACGTACTGCGCAGCTCCATCGAAGGGCTGGGGGAGTTGCAGCAGACGTTCGTGGCGGCCTCCGAGACCGTATCGGTGGGGCGGGGAGTCTGACATGGCCCTGCACCGGTTGGACTCGATCACGCTTGGCGTCCCCGACGTCGAAGCGGCGGCGATCTTCTACCGCGACTTCGGCTTGATCGATCTGGGTGAGGGACGGTTCGCCACCACCGATGGCGGACACCAGCTCACCCTGACGGCGACCCCGACCAGACGGCTGGTCCTCGCGGTCTTCGCCGTCGACGACGCCGACGATCTGGATCGCGCGCGAAGTGGACTGCACCGCTTGGGAATCGACTCGGTACGCACCGACGGGCGGTTGAGCGCCGTGGAGCCCGGCACGGCGACTCCGATCGAACTGATGGTCGCACCGCGACTGGATCAGCCACGGTATGAGGCCCCACCGGTGAATGGACCGGGGCGGGTCGACAGGAGCAACGCCCGCGCGAACGCGGTGGTCCTCGACGAGCCGGTGCAGCCGCGCCGACTGGGACACATCGTGCTCGGCAGCCCCGACTTCGATCGGTCCTACGCATTCTTCGCCGATGCCCTCGGCTTCAAAGTCAGTGATGTCGTTCGCGACGTCGGCGTGTTCCTGCGTTGTTCGACCGATCACCACAACGTGCTCGTGCAGCGCGCACCGGTGCCGTTCATCCACCAC
>NZ_JBOGDD010001299.1:0-11230 GCF_050701675.1 Mycobacterium sp.
GTCGTGGCCCGCACCAACCAGGACGCCGGTCACAAGGGGTTCTCGCTGCTGGTGGTCGAGCGGGGCATGGAGGGTTTCACCCGTGGCCGCAAGCTCGACAAGATGGGCCTGCACTTCGCCGACACCGCCGAGCTGAACTTCGAGAACGTTCGGGTGCCGGGGGCGAACCTGTTGGGGGAGGAGGGCAAGGGTTTCTACCACCTGATGACCAACCTGCCCTCGGAGCGGCTGTCGATCGCGATCGCGGCGATCGCCGGGGCCCGCGCGACGTTCGGCGACACGCTGCAGTACGTCAAGGACCGCAAGGCCTTTGGGCAGTCGATCGGCAGCTTTCAGCACAACCGCTTCGTGATGGCCGAGCTCGACACCGAACTCGAGATCGGGGAGCAGTACATCGACCGGTGCCTGCGCGCCGTCGTCGACGGCGAGCTGACCGCCGTGCAGGCGTCAAAGGCCAAGTGGTGGTGCACCGAGCTCAACAAGCGGGTCGTCGACGCCTGCGTGCAGCTGCACGGTGGGTACGGCTACATGAACGAGTACAAGGTCGCTCGCGACTACGTGGACGTCCGCATCCAGACGATCTTCGGTGGCACCACCGAGATCATGAAGGAGATCATCGGCCGCGACCTCGGGCTCTGACCACCGCGATTTCGGCGCGTCGGGTTGCGTTCACCGCAACCCAGCGCGCCGAAATCGCGTGGGAGAGTTAGGCGCTCGGGGCCTCTGCAGCCGGCTCCGGCTCGGCGGGCGTGGTGCTCGTCGTGGTGAGCGGCTTGCCAGTGTTGGTGGCCGCCGTCGGAGTGATCGCCTCCGGCGGCGAGTCGGGGTTCAGCACCGAATCGATGATGTAGATGCGCGCGTTGCTGGCCTGGATGCCACCGCAGATCACCTTGGTGGTGTCGTTGACCTTGATGTCGCCGTCCTTGCCGCTGACCTTGATCTCGTTGCCCTGCTGCGTGGGCCGCTGACCCGCCACGTCGCCGGGGCCGAGAAGACCGAGGAACACGTGGTAGTAGTCCAGCGCGCTCAGCGCGGCGACATCGGTCTTCAGCGTCTCGAGCTCGGCGGGATCCAGCTTGGCGAACGCGTCGTTGTTCGGCGCGAACACCACGTACGGACCGTTCTCGAGAACCGGCACGATGTTGACGGCGGGATTGAAGCCGCCGTTGATCGCGGAGGTGAACGTGCTCAGCGACGGGATCTTGGCGAGCGCCTGGCCAACGGGCAGCGTGGCGAGGCTGGCCGTCGTGGTACCGCTGGGGGCCAGCTCGCTGCGCAGCGGATCGCAGTTACCCTGTGGGTCCGGTGGCGGCTTCACCGCGACGGTGGTCGGTTCCGGGTCGGCCTGCGCGGTGATCGCCAACGGCAGCGACACGGCAATCGCAGCGATCGCGGCGGAAACTCCTATGGCTCGACTGGTGCGAGTCTTCACTTTCGGCTCCTCAACGTATTGTTCGCGCCGCCCAGAGCCCGACTCTCGTGGCGACGACTGGGGAAGCGTAATTGCTCCGATCACGAATCGGCAAAGTCAAGATCATGCCCGCAGGGCACTCAAGGGGTGTTGACCTGCGCTTTTCGCACGCTCAGGCAAAGTACCGCGGCGACGCCGCACAGCCCTGAAGCCAGGTAGAACGCGAGGTCGTAAGTGCCCTGCAGGTCGCGAAGCCAGCCGGCACCTGCCGCGGCGACCGCCGCGCCGAGTTGGTGCGAGGCGAAGACCCAGCCGAACACCACCGGCGTGCGGGCGCCGAAGTAGCTCCGACACAGCACGATGGTCGGCGGCACGGTGGCCACCCAGTCGAGGCCGTAGAAGATGACGAACACCCAGGTGCTCGGTTCGGCCTGCGGCGAGAGCAGCGACGGCAGGAGCAGCAGTGAGATCCCCCTGCCCGTGTAGTAGACGACGAGCAGCAGGCGAGGGTCGACGCGGTCGGTCAGCCATCCCGAGAACACCGTGCCCGCGACGTCGAGGATGCCGATGGTCGCGAGTAGCCCTGCGGCCACGGTCGTGGGCATGCCGTGATCGTTGGCGGCCGGAATGAAGTGGGTGCCGATGAGACCGTTGGTCGTCATCCCGCAGATCGCGAAGCTACCCGCGAGCAGCCAGAACGCCGGTACCCGCGCACCGATCAGCAAGCCGTCGAACGCCGCGCGGAACGTCCCCGCAGGGACGACGGCAGGGGTGGTGGTCGTGGCGCCTCCGGCCTTCCCCGTCGCTTCGCTCGCCCCGTAGGCGTTCAGGCCCCGGTCCTGCGGGTAGTTCCGCATGAAGATCAGCACCAGCGGGATCACGCTGAGCGCCGCCGCGGCGACGATGAGCGACGCCCACCGCCAACCGTGGCGGGTGGTCACCTCGGCGATGACCGGCAGGAAGATCAGCTGCCCCGTCGCGCTCGCCGCCGTGAGGACACCGGTGACGAGGCCGCGTCGTTCCTCGAACCAGCGGGTCGCGATCGTGGCCACGAAGCCCATGGAGATCGACCCCGTGCCGACCCCCACGAGCACGCCCCACAGCAGGATCAGCTGCCAGCTGGTGGTCATCGTCACCGACAGCGCCGAACCGGTCGAGATGAGGACCAGTGCCGCCGTCAGTACCGGCCGCACGCCGAAGCGGTCCATCAGCGCGGCGGCGAACGGCGCCGTCAAGCCGAACAGGGTCATGTTGACCGACATCGCCAGCCCGACCGTGCCGTGCGACCAACCGAATTCCTGATGCAGCGGATTCATCATCACGCCGGGTACCGAGCGGAAGCCTGCGGCGCCGAGGATCGCCACGAAGCTGACCGCGGCCACGACCCAGGCCCAGTGGAGCCGGGGCCGACGCGTCGTCTCGTCTCGGTCCCGGAGGACACCATCAACCGTCACCCGGACACTGTGCTGTCCAACGGGCCGTCGACGCCAGTGGCACGAATGCCACCATTCGTCAAAAACATGCCAAGATGGCGGAATGCCTCCCGCACACCGCGTCGCGGTCCTGCTCCTACCGCCGGTGGTGGGCTTCGACGCGACGATCGCCCCGACGCTGTTCGGCGTCGCCGCCGACGGCGACGGCACCCCGCTGTACGACGTGGTGGTCTGCGGCCTCGACGATCTACCGGTGCCGACGACCGACGGCTTCGGCATCGTGCCCGCGGCAGGGCCGGAGGCGTTGGCGGAGGCCGACACCGTGGTGATCCCCGGCACGCGGTTCCCGTCGGCGCGCAACGACGGCGTCCTGACACCGGCCGCCCGGGCCGCGCTCGACGCGGTCCGCCCTGGCACCCGAATGGTGTCCATCTGCACGGGTGCGTTCGTGCTGGCCGCGGCGGGCCTGCTCGACGGACGTCCGGCGACCACGCACTGGAAGTTCTCCGGCGAGCTGCGCCGGCTGCACCCGCGGGTGCAGATCGACGAGAACGTGCTCTTCGTCGACGACAGCGACGTGCTGACCTCAGCAGGCTTGGCCGCGGGAATCGACTTGTGCCTGCACGTCATTCGCTCCGACCACGGCGCGCAGGTCGCCAATGCCGTGGCGCGGCACTGCGTCGTGCCGCCGTGGCGCGAGGGCGGTCAGGCGCAGTTCATCGACCGCCACCTGCCAACGGCGGACGACTCGTCAACGGCCGCGACCCGCGAGTGGGCGATGCGCCACCTCGGCGAGGAACTGACCGTCGAGCGACTGGCCGCGCATGCGCACATGAGCCCGCGTACGTTCAACCGCCGCTTCCGCGAGGAGACCGGCCAGGCGCCGGGAACGTGGATCCGGAATCGTCGGGTCGACCGTGCCCGCGAGCTGCTGGAGTCCCGCGATCTGCCCGTCGACGAGGTGGCCCGTCTCGCAGGGCTGGGGTCGGGCGGCAACCTGCGCCACCACCTTCGCCGTGGCGTCGGGATGTCGCCGTCGAGTTATCGCAAGGTCTATCAGGGCGCTTGACCGCCATCGCGGGTCTACGGGCATTCGAGTGACTTCCACCGCAACCCGGTCGAATGGCGTCCTGGCGGGTACCTGCCTACCGTGAAACGAATGCGCACCCTGGTCACCGGCGCCACCGGCTACGTCGGCTCGCGACTAGTCGCCTCGCTGCTCGGAGCGGGACACCACGTCGTCGTGGCCAGCCGGAACCTCGAGCGACTCGGTGACTTCGGGTGGATCGACGACGTCACGCCCGTGATGCTGGACGCGGGCGACGAGGAGTCCGCGTCGAGCGCGTTCGGCGTCGCGGGTCCCGTCGACGTCGTCTACTACCTCGTCCACGGCATCGGCCAGCCCGGATTCCGCGAGGCGGACAACCGCGCGGCGGCCAACGTGGCACGCGCGGCCAAGGCGGCCGGGGTCAAGCGCATCGTCTATCTGGGCGGCTTCGTACCCGACGGCGGCGAGTTGTCCGAGCACCTGAGAAGTCGCGCGGAAGTCGCGGAGGCGTTGAGAGTCGACGGCGGACCGGACGTGGTCTGGCTCGGTGCGGCGATAATCCTCGGCGCGGGATCGACGTCATTCGAGATGCTGCGGTACGTGGGCGACCGTTTTCTGCTGATCCCCATGCTGCCGTGGGTGCACAACGGGTTGGACCCGATCTCGATCAGCGACGTGATCTACTACCTCGTCGCGGCCGCCGATGCCGAGCGCGTCCCTGCCGGGTCCTACGACATCCGCGGGCCTGAGTCCACGACCTACGGCGACCTTCTTCTCACCTACGCCCGATTGTCCGGAAAGTGGCGCAGCGGAGTGGCCGTCCCCGATGTGGACATGGGACTGGTATCGCAGGTGGCCGCACTGTTCGTACCGATCCCCGGCGGTCTCGCATCGGATCTCATTGAATCACTTGACTTTCCGATGACGACGTCGAGCGACGGCCTGCGTGCGTTCGTACCCGACCCGCCTGGCGGACTGGTGACTGTCGAGGACGCGATCCAGCTGTCGCTGTCGAGCCGCAAGCAGCTTCCCGTCGATCGCCTTGCCGACCCGCACCACCTCGCCGACTCCGACCCGGACTGGGCGGGTGGCGACATCCTGCGCCTGCGCAAGATCGCCGCGATGGTGATCCCGGCGCACGCGCGTCCGGTGCTTGGTCTGCTCGGTGCGGTGCCCGGACCTCTGGCCGGATGGTGGCGGACCGGCCTGGACACCCTGATCGGCCTGGCGCCGAAGGGCGCGTCATGACGGGTCTGCTGTCGGAGCTCGGTGCGATCGTCGCGACCCCCGCGGTCCTGCCCGACGAGCCGCCGTCGACGGTGCGCAGACGCCGCATCATCGTGGTCGTCGTCCTCGTCATCGGTGCGACGCTGCTCGGGGTGTCCCTGAGCAGCACGCCCGGCGGTACGTCGTTCTATCTGCTCACCGTGGCCCTGGCTGCGGTGTGGGCGGTAGGCGCCCGCGTGTCGGGTCCGCTGCACATGGGAAGCGTGACGTTCCGCGGCAGGAACCGGCGTCCCGTCATCACCGGTACGGCGATCGGAGTGTTGCTGGGCGGAGTGTTCATCGTCGGCGGACTGGTGGCCCGCGAGATCGGCCCGGTCCGCGACTACATCGTCGAGGTGCTCGATTACGCCAACTACGGCGCACTGTGGCTGGTGGTGCTCATCACCGTGGTCAACGGCCTCGCCGAGGAGCTGTTCTTCCGCGGTGCCCTGTACAGCTCGCTGGGCACGTACCACCCCGAGATCGTGTCGACGATCGTCTACGCCGTCGCGGTGTCGGCCGCGGGCAACCCGATGCTGGGGTTCGCCGGCATCATCCTCGGTGGGGTGTGCGCCTACGAACGCCGAGTCACCGGCGGAGTGCTCGCACCCATGCTGACCCACTTCTTCTGGGGTCTGGTCATGGTGCTCGCGCTACCGCCGATGTTCGGCGTCTGACCTTCTAGCGCAACGGGTTCGCGATCTCGTCGCGTGCCATCCGCGCCGCCACCATCGCCACGGCCGCCAGCAGCATCGGCACGACGCCCGCCGCAAGGAAGATCGTCTCCATCGGCACGACCTTGGACAGCGGACCGGCGATCGCGAACGACACCGGCATGAACGCCAGCGACACGAAGAAGTCCAGGCTCGACACGCGGCCCAGCATCGCCGGCGGTACCCGGCGCTGCAGCAGCGTCCCCCAGATCACGCCTGCCGCGCCATCGGTCACGCCGACGATGAACGTCGCCATCGCCATCAACGGAAACGACGACGTCCAGCCGACGATCACCAGCGGCAGGGATCCGAGACCCCACATGGTCATCATGACCGTCAGATAGCGACGCGGCAGCAGACGCGACGAGATGCCCAGCGCACCGATCGCGCTGCCGACTCCGTAGAACGCCAGGATGAAGCCGTACGTCCGCGCGCCGTCGGCGAAGCGGTCCTTGGCGATGAACGGCAGCAGCACCTCGATGGGGCCGAGCACCACGAGCACGAACATGCTCGCGAACAGCAGCGTCCACAGCAGCCACGGCGTGCGCACCATGAAGCGGCAGCCGTCGCGCAGATCGCGCAGGACGTGGGGGCGTGCCTGTTGCACCTGCGCGGCAACGGCATTCACGGCGGGGCGGGTGGCGACGAGCAGCGTGAGGCCGATGCCGAACAGCACCGCCACGGCGACTGCGCCGATGGCGGGAAACGTCAGCCCGATCAGCACGCCCGCGACGGCCGGACCGACCGCCCGTTGGAAGACCGGTCGCACCATGCCCTCGACGCCGTTGGCGGCCAGCAGCTGGTCGGCGGGCAGGATTCGCGGCAGCAGGGCACTGTAGGCCGGGAAGAAGAACGCCGCTGCGATACCGAGCGCCGCCGCAGCGATCGCCATGTGCCAGATACGCAGTATCCCAATGGAACTCAGGAGGGCGACGGTCGACACCACGGTGACGTTGACGGTCTCCACGGCGATGATGATGCTGCGCTGATTGATCCGGTCGGCGGTGATGCCGCCGACGAGGACGAAGCCGACGAGTCCGGCGCCGAGGCACGTCGCCACCAGGGACAGCGAAGCGGGGTCGTCGTCGAGCGCGATGACCTGCATGGCCATGACGACGGCCCACATGCCCTCCGCGAAGATCGAGATCGACAAGGCGCCGATCAACAACCGGTACTCGCGGAATCGGAAGGGTGCGAGCACGCGCCAGCCCCCGGTGACCTGCACCGGATGCTGGAAGTCGAATTGCGTACTCACGCAATCATGGTGTCCGACCGACCCCCTTCGAGTCGAACGATTTTCGGCTCAGAACCACGTGTCCAGCGATGGTGTCGACTTTCCGTCCGCCAGCTTTTGGGCCACCCAGTGATTGAGCGAAACGCCCTGCTCGGCGGATTCGACCATCAGTCGCCCGTGCAGCGCCTGCGACGTGCGCACCATGAAGCTGCCGCTGTAATGCCGATCGGTGAGCGACGGGGGAGGGTCGGCATCGTCGTTGACGTATTCGGCGACGATCTTGGCGACCCCGCGTTCGACGGCTGCCATCGCCTCGTGGGCCGTCGGCGCGTGGGCGGATTCCGATCCGAACTCGAGGCAGGTGCCGACGTAGTCGCCGGACTCGATCGACCACTGGGCCCGGTAGGTGTAGTTGGGCATGGTGCCGATTGTGACGGGGTGGTCCGACACGTTCGGGCAGCGTCGAACTCGAGCACCCACCCACCTCGAAACTTGATATCACCGGTGATATCAAGTTTGAGGGCATGTTGGTGGTCGGAGCGCCACGGGCCCGAAATTGCCCGGGTGGCGGGCCAGTCCGGCGTCAGTCGTCGATGAACGCGGCGGGCCGTCGCTGTTGGAACGCCTTGGTGCCCTCGCGGAAGTCGTGCGCCGACAGCAGCGCGAGCTGGCCGTCGGTCTCGCGGTCCAGGGCGTCATCGAGTTCGGTCAGCGTCGCGGCGTTGATGGCGTGCTTGGTCTTGCGCAGCGCAACGGCAGGCCCCGACTTCAGGGTCTCGATCACCGCGTTCACCCCGGCTTCGAGATCGTCGGCCGGGTACACCGCGCTCACCAGACCCGCCGCCAATGCGTCCACGGCGGACAGGCGTTCGGCCAGCAGAGCCATGCGCATCGCCCTGGTCCGGCCGATGGACGCCGCCACCAATGCGGATGCCCCACCGTCGGGCATGAGTCCAATCTTGGTGAACGCCAACAGGAAGTACGCCTTCTCCGAAGCAAGGACGACGTCCGCCGCGATCGCCAGTGAGACGCCGACACCGGCGGCCGGGCCCTGCACGACCGAGACGACCGGCTTGGGGAGCGCCACGATCGACCGCACGGCCCGGTTCGCCGCACGCAGCACGTCCTCCGGAGTGCCGCCGGCGCCGGGGTTGGCGTGATCGGCCTCGCTGATGCCCGCCCCGGAACTGAAACCTCGACCCGCGCCGCCGAGGCGGACGACCCTGACCGCGGGGTCGGTCGCCGCGCGCTCGATGACGGCGGCGATCGTCGTGAACATCTCCGCGGTCAGCGAATTGAGGCTGTCGGGACGGTTCAGCGTCACCGCAAGGACCCCGTCGCTCAGGGTTACGGTGAGATCGTCGATGCCGGTGTACGTCTCGGAGTTGGTCATACCCGCCTCTTGTCAGGCGAGCCGAGGCCCGCGATCCATCGACTTGGTTATACAAGTAAGCTTTGTCGGCGGTCAACTAGGTCGAACTGGTGGAGGGCGAAAACGATGGCTGGACCACTGCACGGACTGAGAGTCGTCGAGCTGGCGGGTATCGGCCCCGGCCCGCACGCAGCGATGATCCTCGGCGATCTTGGCGCCGACGTCGTCCGCGTCGAGCGGCCCGGCAAGGGGGGCGGAGTGCCGGTCGGCACGCGTGACTCGATGCTGCGCAACCGACGCTCGGTAGCCGCGGATCTCAAGAGCGACGAGGGCCGCGACCTGGTGCTGAAGCTGATCTCCAAGGCCGACGTGCTGATCGAGGGATACCGACCGGGCGTCACGGAACGGCTCGGCCTCGGCCCGGACGACTGCGCAGGAGTCAACGAGCGGCTGATCTACGGTCGCATGACCGGCTGGGGTCAGACCGGGCCGCGATCGCAGCAGGCCGGACACGACATCAACTACATCTCGCTCAACGGGTTGCTTCACGCCGTCGGCCGCAAGGGCGAGAAGCCAGTCCCGCCGCTCAACCTCGCCGGTGACTTCGGTGGCGGATCGATGTTCCTCATCGTCGGAATTCTCTCCGCGCTGTGGGAGCGGCAGACCTCCGGCAAGGGGCAGGTCGTCGACGCCGCGATGATCGACGGCTCCAGCGTGCTGATGCAGATGATGTGGGGCTTCCGTGCGAGCGGCATGTGGTCCGACGAGCGCGGCACCAACATGCTGGACACCGGCGCGCCGTACTACGACACCTATGAAACCTCCGACGGTCGCTACGTCGCCGTCGGCGCGATCGAGCCACAGTTCTATGCGCAGTTGCTCGAAGGTCTCGGTCTGGATCCCGCCAGCCTGCCCGGCCAGCACGAGATGGGTCGCTGGGAGGAACTGCGCGCGACGTTCACCGAGGCCTTCGCCGCCCACGACCGCGACCACTGGGCCAAGGTCTTCAACGGCACCGACGCCTGTGTCACCCCGGTGTTGAGCTTCGCCGAGGTCGAGACCGAGCCGCACATCACCGAACGCGGGACGTTCTTCCATGACGTCTCGGCAGGAGGCGACAACCTCGAGCCGGCCCCGGCGCCCCGCTTCTCGCGCAGCGTCCCCGCGACGCCGACGCCCCCCGGCGACAAGGGCTCCGACGCCGAGGCCGTTCTCCGCGACTGGGTATAGTCCCAACCAACCAGTAGGTTGAGCCGGTGGCCGAGGCCTCCGGACCCCAGATGAAGGGAAACGATCAGTGCAGATCAAAGACGCCGTAGCGGTTGTCACCGGCGGTGCGTCCGGGCTGGGCCTGGCGACCACCAAGCGACTGTTGGACGCCGGAGCCAGTGTGGTCGTCATCGACCTCAAGGGCGAGGAGGCGGTGGCCGAACTGGGCGACCGGGCGAAGTTCGTCGCGGCGAACGTCACCGACGAGGAGTCGGTCGGCAAGGCGTTCGACGTGGCGGAGTCCCTCGGACCGGTGCGCATCAACGTCAACTGCGCGGGCATCGGCAACGCCATCAAGACCCTCGGCAAGGACGGCGCGTTCCCGCTCGACCAGTTCAAGAAGGTCGTCGAGGTCAACCTGATCGGCACCTTCAACGTCCTGCGTCTGGCCGCCGAGCGGATCGCCAAGACCGAGCCGGTCGGCGAGGAGCGCGGCGTCATCATCAACACCGCGTCCGTTGCCGCGTTCGACGGGCAGATCGGGCAGGCGGCGTACTCGGCATCCAAGGGTGGCGTCGTCGGCATGACGCTGCCGATCGCACGCGATCTGTCGCGCAGCCTGATCCGCGTGGTCACCATCGCGCCTGGCCTCTTCAAGACGCCGCTGCTCGGGTCGCTTCCCGAGGAGGCGCAGCGCTCGCTCGGCCAGCAGGTGCCGCACCCGGCGCGGCTGGGGGATCCCGACGAGTACGGCGCGTTGGCCGTGCACATCGTCGAGAACCCGATGCTCAACGGCGAAGTGATCCGCCTCGACGGCGCGATCCGGATGGCCCCGAGATGACATTGAAGACCAAGTTCACCGAGGTATTCGGAGTCGAGCACCCCGTCGCCCAGGGCGGGATGCAGTGGGTCGGGCGGGCGGAACTCGTTGCGGCCGTGGCGAATGCGGGCGGGCTCGGGTTCATTACCGCGTTGACGCAGCCGACTCCGGCCGACCTGGCACTAGAGATCGCCAAGACGCGCGAGCTGACCGACAAGCCGTTCGGCGTGAACCTGACCATCCTGCCGTCGATCAACCCCCCGCCGTACGACGAGTACCGCCAGGTCATCGTCAACGAGGGCATCAAGATCGTCGAGACCGCGGGGTCGAATCCCGCGCCGCACCTGCCGATGTTCCACGGCAACGGCATCAAGGTGCTGCACAAGTGCACGTCGGTACGGCACGGCGTCAAGGCCCAGAGCCTCGGCGTCGACGGCATCAGCATCGACGGCTTCGAGTGCGCCGGTCACCCCGGTGAGGACGACGTTCCCGGCCTGGTGCTGATCCCGGCAGCGGCCAAGCAGATCGAGATCCCGATGATCGCCTCTGGCGGATTCGGCGATGCCCGCGGGCTGGTCGCGGCGTTGGCGCTGGGGGCCGACGGCATCAACATGGGCACGCGCTTCATGTGCACCGTCGAGTCGTGCATCCACCAGAACGTCAAGGAGGCGATCGTCGCCGGCGACGAACGCGGCACCGAGCTGATCTTCCGCAGCCTGCACAA
>NZ_JBOGDD010001300.1:0-5278 GCF_050701675.1 Mycobacterium sp.
CCCCCGCTCGCTGAGGGACCGAAGACCTCACCCCGTGGCGTCGGAGCGTTCCAGTACGTACACCGCATCGCTCGATGCGGCGTAACCCGTGCCGTCCGGCCCCGAGGTCAATGCCTGCACCGCGCCGACACGGCCTCCCTTGTCCCACGCGTCGCCGTCCGCGCTAGACCAGACGTATCCCGCGCCGTCGACGCCCCACAGACCGCGACTGGTGCCGCTGATCAGAGCCAGCGGCGGCGCGGCGGGCATCGCGGTGAACGACCGCCCGCCATCGGTACTGCGCGCCACACCATCGGGGGTCACCGCCCACACCCCTGACTGTGTGATGGTCAGTGCGCCCACCGTGACCTCGGCGCCTGTGGTCCACGTGACCCCACCATCGTTCGACGTCTGCAGTCCACGGCCATCGAAGGCCACCAACGACGTGCCATCGGTGGCCAGGACGTGAAAGTCAGTCGAACCGGACCGAGATTGGGTCGTCCATGTCTGGCCACCATCGGTACTGGCTCGCAGTCCCAGCGGGTTCGGCGCATCACTGGACGGACCGGGGTGCCCGGACGACACGAGGTCATCAGTGCCGGAGGCGCCGCCCAATCCCATGAAGTCGTCATCGGAATCACCGACCCGCGCGGTCGCGCCCGTAGCAACGTCGATCGAGAACAATCCGCTGTGCGTTCCGGCCAGCAACGTTCCACCCCTGGTGACGTGCAAGCCGTGCAGATGGCTGAGCGGAGCATCCAGGGGCACCGACACCGACGTGGTGAAACCCGCTTCGGCAGAGGGGGATTGCGGATTCGAGCAGGCCGCGACCGCCACAGTCAGTGCGCACGCCACAACCGTCGCGGCGAGCCGGGCAATCACCGTCATCCGACACCCCGCCCATCGCCGGCTGTCGGTGAAGTGGACGAGTTCATCGGGTCTGAGCATCCTGCATTCGGCGATTCACAACCGTCACTCTATACCCCTGTGGGGTATGACTTCCGGTGCCGACTATGCTGGCAGTCGTGATGACCGTGCGTGGGGTGGCACCGCTGCCCGCCGTCGCGCGACTCCTCCTCCTGGTGGCCCTGCTAGGCGGAATCATCACCATGCACGCCGTGGCGTTCACGCTCGGCCACGACCACGACGCGCAGCCCGCGATGGCAGCGACGAGCCAGCACCACACCACCGGTGGGCACGCCGCCCCGGCGCCCGCACCCTGTCACGGTGACGATTGCGGCCAGCAGCACACCGGGCTGCATGGCTGCGTCTTCATCATGACTGCCATCGCGATCATCGCCGGTCTGGCGATGCTGTGCTGGATCGGAACCCGCCACGCAGTGCTCATCGCGCCGAAGATCCGGCGCGCCCACCGCCGCCGTCAGCGTGCACCGCCCTGGACCGTGCTTTCCCTGCACCAACTGTCGATTCTGCGGGTCTGACAGGTAGTCACGTGTGGCCGCTCACGACGAGCAGGTCACCCATGGACACCTGTTCACATCACCCAGTCATCGACATTCGTAAAGGAAAGCAGTCATGTTCAGTTCAACCATCGCCATCAAGTCCACCGTGCTCGCCGCCGCCGTCGCGGCGGCCCTGACCGTTGCCGGCTGTACCGACACCGCATCCGACACCTCGGCATCCCCGACCGTCTCCAGTTCCACCGCGACGAGCGGATCGATGCCCGGAATGGATCATGGCGGCTCGTCGGCGTCAGCGGCGCCGAGTGCTACTCGCACCGACTTCAACGACGCCGACGTGATGTTCCTGCAGATGATGTACCCCCATCACGCGCAGGCCGTCGACATGGCCAAACTGGTGCCGAGCCGATCCCAGAATCAGCAGGTCATCACGTTGGCTCAGAACATCGAGAAGGCTCAAGGGCCCGAGATGACGCAGATGACCGGTTTGCTCGCGAGTTTCGGCAAGCCCGCGCCGTCGACGGAGATGTCCGGTCATGACATGCCAGGGATGATGTCCGCCGAGCAGATGACCAACCTGACGGGGCTGTCGGGCAAGGCGTTCGACCAGGTGTGGCTGCAGATGATGATCGACCATCACAGCGGCGCCATCGACATGTCCAACACCGAGCTGCGCGACGGCACCAACCCCGATGCCAAGAAGCTGGCCCAGGCCATCATCGCCAATCAGCAAGCGGAGATCACCCAAATGCGGGGAATGCTCGGGAGCTAACCCTCGGCGACCGACGAGGGGTGCTCGGCGGACAACCGTCCGCCGAGCACCCTGCGGCCCGTGTCTTCGAGCCTGACGACGGCACCCATGGGGGCGCAACTAGCCGGTGATCGCTCGACCAGGCCAGAAACCACGATCGCAACTACCCGTCTCAACGGCTTCCCACGTATCAGTCGAGCGCGCACCGCAAATCGAGCCAGCGGTTCTTCAGGTAACCCCGGAATACCACGTCGCTGAACGCCGCACGCCGCCACCGGCTGCCCGTCACCCTTGACGACTTGATACCCCTTAGGGGTATAGTCAGCGTCATACCCCCTGGGGGTACACGACGAGAACGGATCATCCCATGGAACACGCCGCACCCGGATACCTCCAGTCCAAGGACGCCCACCTCAAACGCCTCAGCCGCATCGAAGGACAGGTTCGCGGGTTGGCGCGGATGGTGGAGAACGACAGTTACTGCATCGACGTCCTCACCCAGATCTCGGCCGCCACAAAGGCCCTGGAATCCGTGGCGCTCGCGCTGCTCGACGAGCACCTCACCCATTGCGTCAGCGCCGCGGTCCAACAAGGCGGCGACATCGCTGATCAAAAAATCAGCGAGGCGTCGGCGGCCATCGCCCGCCTCGTCCGCTCCTGACCAAAACCGTTCTCCCACAACCTGCTTCACCACAAGAAGGACGTCGCATGACCAACCTGGACCTACGCGAACCGCTGCCGCTGCTACGAACCGAAGACGGCAGCTGCGGGTGCTGCGCGCCCCACACCACGTCCGTCCCGACAACTCCGGCCACGGGAACCCGGGACAGCACCGTCACCGCGTTCGCCGTTACCGGAATGACCTGCGGCCACTGCGTAGCCGCCGTCACAGAAGAAATCTCCGCGATCCCTGGCGTCACCGACGTGACCGTCGACCTGAAACCCGGTGCTACGTCGACGGTGCAAGTCACCAGCACTGCCGGCGTCACCGGTGAGCAGATCGCCGCCGCCCTCGACGAAGCCGGCGACTACCACCTCGCCGCCACTGATTGACCCGTTCAGCGACCGCACCCGCGTTCGCACCCACGAAGGGACAGGACATGAGCACCACCGATCACATCGCTGACCTCGCGCTGCCGCGCAGTATCGAGCTGTCGATCGGCGGCATGACCTGCGCGTCGTGCGCGGCCCGGATCGAAAAGAAACTTAACAAACTCGACGGCGTCAGCGCCACCGTCAACTACGCCACCGAAAAGGCCAAGATCAGCTACCCGGACTCCGTGGAGCCCGCCGATCTGATCGCCACCGTCGCGGCCACCGGCTACACGGCAACCGCACCCACCACGACATCCCACGAACCCGACGCCGACGCCGACGCCGTGCAGACTGCACCCGACGAGACCGCCGCATGGCGCACCCGCCTGCTGGTCTCGCTCGTGCTGACCATCCCGGTCGTCACGTTGTCGATGATCCCGATCCTGCAGTTCACCAACTGGCAGTGGCTGGCCCTGACGCTCGCCTCACCCGTCGTGGTGTGGGGCGCACTGCCGTTCCACCGCGCCGCCTGGGCCAACGCCCGTCACGGCGCCGCCACCATGGACACCCTGATATCCCTGGGCGTCGGCGCCGCCTACCTATGGTCACTGTGGGCGCTGTTCTTCGGACACGCCGGCATGCCCGGCATGCGCATGTCATTCACCCTCCTGCCCGACGCAGCGTCGGGTGCCGAACACATCTACCTCGAAGTCGCCGCCGCCGTCACCGTCTTCATCCTGGCCGGCCGCTACTTCGAAGCACGCGCCAAGTCGCAGTCCGGCGCCGCTCTGAAGGCTCTGCTCGACATGGGCGCCAAGGACGTCGCCGTGATGCGCGGCGGCGCCGAAACCCGCATCCCCACAGCACAACTCGCGGTCGGTGACACGTTCGTCGTGCGGCCCGGCGAGAAGATCGCCACCGACGGGGTCATCACCGAGGGCGCCTCGGCGGTCGACGCCTCAATGCTCACCGGCGAGCCGGTGCCGGTCGAAGTCCGCCCCGGCGACCACGTCACCGGAGCCACCGTCAACGCCGGCGGTCGACTCGTCGTAGAAGCCACCCGCATCGGCGCCGACACCCAACTCGCCCAAATGGCGCGCCTCGTTGAGGACGCCCAGAACGGGAAGGCCTCCGTCCAACGCCTCGCCGACCGGGTCTCGGCCATCTTCGTCCCCATCGTCATGACCCTGTCCGTGCTGACGCTGGCCGCGTGGCTGGCCACGGGCCACCCAGCCACCGCAGCATTCACCGCCGCCGTCGCGGTCCTGATCATCGCCTGCCCCTGCGCCCTGGGCTTGGCGACACCGACCGCCCTGCTCGTTGGCACCGGCCGCGGCGCCCAACTCGGAATCCTCATCAAGGGACCACAAGTCCTGGAGTCCACCCGCCGCGTCGACACCGTCGTGCTCGACAAGACCGGCACCGTCACCACCGGCCGAATGAACCTCATTGGCGTGCACCCTGCCGGCGGCGAAACCTCCACGCAGGCCCTCACCCTCGCCGGAGCACTCGAGGACGCCTCCCAGCACCCGATCGGCCACGCAATCGCAGCGGCCGCCGCACCCACCGACGGAACGTCGCTGCCCGCGGTCGAGAGCTTCGCCACCCACGACGGCTATGGAGTCAGCGGTGTCGTCGACGGGCACGCCGTGCTCGTCGGGCGGCGCAGCTGGCTCACCGACGACTGGTCGCTCACCACCCCCACAGTCCTGCTCGACGCCGCCGAGGCAGCCGAGGAACGCGGCCACACCCCGGTGTGGGTGGCCTGGGACGGAGCGATACGCGCGGTGATCGTCGTCGCGGACTCCGTCAAGGACACCTCCGCCGACGCGATCGCTCAGCTCCGCCAGCTCGGATTGCGCCCCTACCTCCTCACCGGGGACAACCGGCGCGCCGCCCACGCCGTTGCAGCCCAGGTCGGCATCGACGCGTCCGACGTCATCGCCGAAGTCCTGCCAGCCGACAAGGTCAACGTCGTCAAGGACTTGCAGGCCCGGGGACACATCGTGGCGATGGTCGGCGACGGCGTCAACGACGCGGCCGCACTCGTGCAGGCCGATCTGGGTCTGGCCATGGGAACCGGCACCGACGT